>JAZRAZ010000069.1:0-5318 GCA_045634825.1 Eubacteriales bacterium
CGTTGCAAGCAGTCCGTCAAAACATTTTAAAATGAAAAGAGAGCATACGGCGGACAGAATGCTTGAAATTGCCAAAAACAAATTTTTAAACTTTTTCATTTTTACCTCTCGTGCCGATGGGCAATTGGACTAAAATGACGGCGGCAAATACCAGCGCGCAACCAAGCAGTTGACGCGGGGTGATGTCCCCATTGTCAATATAGCCGATTTTGAAAAAGAGAAAGCCTGCAAGTGTAGCAAAAACTGCTTCCAGAGAACCAATCAGACTAATCATAACGGGGTCTGTGTATTTTTGTGCGATAATTTGCAGAGTATAGGCAACTCCGCTGGATAAAACGCCGGTATAAACAATCGGCATCCACGCTTCCAGCAAGGAAGATGGAGTTGCAGGTCCGAAAATGAGGGCACAAACTAAACTCAAAAGTCCGCAGACTAAAAATTGAATGCAGGACATTTGAATTCCATTTACCAATGGTGAGAAATGGTCGATGACCATAATGTGTGCCGTAAAGGCAACGGCGCACAAAAGAACCAGGGCATCTCCCAACGAAAGACGAAATGTATCGGTGATTGTCAAAAAATAAAATCCGAGCGTGCTGAGGGCTACGCCTATCCAGACAATTACAGAGGGGCGTTTGCCAAAGAGCAGTCGGGAAAGCGGAACGAACACAACATATAGCGTGGTGATAAAACCGGCTTTGGCGGTGGTGGTATAAACAATGCCGTACTGTTGTAATGCGGAGGCTATAAAGAGAATTATACCGCAACAAATGCCACCCAGCCATAAGGTTTTTGGATTGTCGGTTTTACTTTTTTTGCCGAATACGACGATAACGGGTAGCAATACAACTGCCCCCAAAAGATAGCGCGCCGCCATAAAGGAAAGCGGGTCGATACTGTTCATCGCACCGCTTTGCGCCACAAAAGCAACACCCCAGATGAGTGCTGTTAAAAGCATCATTGCATTTCCTTTGAATCTCTGTTGGTTCATCTATATCCCTCCAAGTGTCAGTATCATATCATATCGCACATTTTTCGTCAAGAAAAGGGTAGAAAAATATAAAGTATTATGTTATAATGTTTTCTAAGAGGTGATATTATAATGTTGGACAATGCAATTCTTGATTTGGTCGATTACGGTTTGCGATGTAATTTATTGCGTACGGAAGACGAAATTTATGTGACCAATTCGTTGCTTTCTGTATTCGGTGCGGATGAATTTGCTCCTACCCGTGAGGTGTGTGAGCGTGAACTAGAAGAAATTTTGGCAGAGTTGTTGGCTGAGGCAGCAAAGCGAGGACTGATTGATGGGGAAAGCCAGACCGAACGCGATTTGTTTGATGCAAAACTTATGGGACTGCTTTTGCCCAGACCCAGTCAGGTGATTGACAAGTTTTGGGCGGATTACAAAGAGGACCCTCGTCTTGCAACCGACAATTATTATACATTTTCACAGGACAGTGACTATATCCGTCGTTACCGCATTTGTAAAGATGTCAAATGGAAAGCCGAAACGCCATATGGTCAGATGGATATTACCATTAATTTATCCAAACCCGAAAAGGACCCCAAGGCTATCGCGGCTGCACTTGAAAGTAAGGCGAGTGCTTATCCCAAATGTGCTCTTTGTAAAGAAAATGAGGGGTATGCCGGTAGAATGAATGCTGCAGCACGCCAAAACCATCGTATGATTCCTATGGAATTAGCAAGTGAAAAATGGTTTTTGCAGTATTCTCCTTATGTCTATTATGATGAACATTGTATCGTTCTCAATGGCGAGCATACGCCTATGAAAATTAGCCGTAAAACATTTGAACGACTCTTGGAGTTTGTGGATATCTTTCCGCATTATTTTCTTGGTTCTAATGCCGATTTGCCCATTGTGGGTGGTTCTATTTTGACGCACGACCATTTTCAAGGCGGGCATTTTGAATTTGCAATGGAGCGCGCGAAGGTGGCCCAAGAAGTGATTTTTGCCGGGTTTGAAAATGTTAAGTCGGGTATTGTGAATTGGCCGATGAGCGTGCTTCGTCTGAGAGCATCCGACCGACATATGCTGGTAGACCTTGCTGATAAAATTTTAAAAGCCTGGCGCGGTTACAGTGATGAAGAATCTTTTATTTTTGCCGAGACGGATGGGGAGTATCATAACACCATTACTCCGATTGCACGCCGTCGGGGGAAGGACTTCGAGTTGGATTTAGTGCTTCGGAACAATATTACTACATCAGAGCATCCTTTGGGATTATTTCACCCCCACGCAGAACTGCACCACATCAAAAAGGAAAATATCGGTTTGATTGAAGTGATGGGTCTGGCGGTCTTGCCGGCTCGCTTAAAAGAGGAGATGCAATGGCTTAAGCAAGCCATTCTTTCCGGTACTGATTTTTCTGACGACTCAGCACTTGCAAAACACAAAGATTGGGTAGAAACATTTGCTGACAATATTACGGTTGAGAACATTGATGAAATGTTTGAAATAGAAATCGGCAAGGTATTCTGCAAAGTTTTGGAGCATGCGGGTGTATATAAAAACAGGCAGGCATTTCTACGTTTTGTTGATTTTGTAAATGGGTTGTAAAATATGAGAAAACGAGATTATAGAGAAGAACACTGGGAAGAAAATGACGAATATGAAGTTGACGAGTATGCGCCGCCCTCTTTCAGCGAAGCTATGCGAAATTTCAGGCGGTTTTTAGTTAAAACGATTTTACTTGTTTTGCTGATTGCCGCACTACTTGGCTGGGCACTGTACGGCTATATATTTGCCGATTATCAGAGTGTTGATTTTACCGAAGATAAAACTTCACTTGGTGTGGCAGATGATGTCCTAGGGGGACTGCATCATATTGCAGTGTTCGGTATTGATGTGACCGACGGTGTGGGGCGTTCCGACTGCACGATGATTCTTAGCGTTGACAGCAAAAACAAACAACTCAAAGTCACCTCGTTGCTCAGAGACAGTTATGTTCCCATCAAAAATCACGGTAAAGATAAACTTAATCACGCGTATGCGTACGGTGGTGCTGAATTGATACTCCATACCATTAACACCAATTTTGATATGGATATCAAAGAATATGTGGTGCTCGATTTTGATGATGTCGCAATGCTTGTTGATGCTATCGGCGGATTGGATATGGAGGTCAGCGAAGCGGAGAGAAAAGAACTTAACAAGTTCATTGATGAGGGGCATCAGCCGCTGTATGAATCAGGAAAGGTGCATCTTGATGGAGCGCAAGTTACGGCGTACGGACGCATCCGATATATTGATAATGAGATTTTCAGAACCGGTCGTCAGCGTCAAGTTTTGCAAGCGGTACTTGATAAACTTAAGAAAACGAATTATTTGAAGTATCCGGAATTGATGCGTCGATTTTTGCCCGAAATTGAAACTTCGTTGGAGCAGGGGGAACTGCTTTCCTTTATGGCGCGTGCACTCGTGTGTGATTGGTCTGTTAAAGAATATGTTTTGCCATCTGAGCAGGACAATGCCATCGGCGGAAGTTATGCAGGCTATTGGTGCTGGCGGTTTGACATTGAGCAAGCCACAGAAAACTGGCACGAATTTTTAAAAGAGAAAGTAGAATAAAAAAATTGCTTGGAAAATTCCAAGCAATTTTTAATGTTTGCCACCGCTTTTGACCCAGATGGTTTCTTCTGTGATGCGCTGAATATCTTTCCACGGAATTTGTCGGCAATCACCTCTGCCGAAAGAAAATCGAAATCCGCCACCGATGTTCAGATACAGAATATTTCCGCAAGCATCTATTACCACATCATCGGGAAATCCGAGTCTGGCTCCGTCACAAACATCTATTACTTCTTTTTTGCGAAGTTCACAAAGCGTATATGTCATATGTTCACCCATATATTATATGAATGAGCACGGGCTTTGTTTCTTTTATTTTTTGATTTGTTTGAGCGTAGGCTTAAGCAATTTAAAAAAGAGAATGGTGAGTACCACCATTACTGCTAACATAATGCATACTGCCGGTAAGCGTAACATAAACTGCGCTCCAAAAGGGGTGCCGTAAGCGTGGGATAACACCAGGGTTTTCATCAACATTTCGATGAGTATGGTTTCAACAGTGCAAGCAAGGATACAGCGCAAAACGGTAAATTTATTCTTATAATAAAATAAACCGAAAATAAAGCCTGAAAGACCATAAGCCACGGTAATGCCTATCAGCAGAGGACCGTGCGGGTGTACCACCCAGGCAATAAAATCTCCCCCCATGCCGACAATGGTTGCCATAATAGGACCATAAAGATAGGCGGCAACTGCAATAAAAATAAAACTGATGCTGATTTTGATGGAATCACTGGGATAAAAATGCAGAAATGTGGCAGAGAGGGCATATAGAGAAGTGAGAAGTGCCCCCATGGTTAAGCCTTTGATTTTTTTGAGTTCTTTGAATGAATCACGGATTTTCATAAACTATTCACCTAAAAAATGCTCCCACAAAAGTGGGAGCATATAATAATTAAACACAGCGGGATGCGAAGGACAAATCGCAAATGTTAAGGTGACAAGGTTCGAATGACACTTGTTACCTTACAATTTTTCGTGCCACAGGCAACTCCCCGTCCTGCGACCACTTGTGAGTATATTATATACTCAAACGCTTGTCCGCCTACTCTGTTACTTTGTGCTATTTTAGCATATATATAAGTCAGTTGTCAATTAAAAAAAGTTGAAATGTATCCTTGTATCCAAAGGAATAAGAGTATCAGGGGCATAATCCATTTGACATATACTCTAAGCCAGTCAGGAAATTTGATGCCTTTACCAGTGTTCGCTTCTGTAAGAAATGGTTTCCAGCCCCATCCCAGTTTATTCCAGGAACAAAACAGTACATAAACCAAACTTCCCAGCGGCAAAATATTGTTGCTGATAACAAAATCTTCTAAATCCATAATGTTACTGCCTTGTCCTAAAGGAGTGAAATCTGACAGCAAATTAAACCCGAGAATGCAGGGGAGAGAAAGTAAAATAATCAGTCCGAAATTGATAAGACAGGATTTTTTGCGGCTCCAGTTCCACTTATCACAACCGCAAGAGATAAGATTTTCAAATACTGCAATAACGGTAGACATTGCAGCAAAAATCATAAACAAAAAGAATAAAGAACCCCACAACCGCCCGAGCGGCATAGCATTAAACAGATTTGGCAATGTTTCAAAAATAAGGCTCGGACCGGCATCGGCTTTGATGCCATAGGCAAAGCAGGCAGGAATAATGATAAGACCTGCCATAAAAGCAACAAATGTGTCCAAAAAAGCAATAGAAATGCTTTCCCCCAATAAACGTCTTT
>JAZRAZ010000070.1:0-4951 GCA_045634825.1 Eubacteriales bacterium
ATTTATATCTTGTTCGCGAAGTCCGTTCCCTTCTGCTCCGGCATTAAAGCCTTGCGGATTATGCCCTTGATCAATATAGATTTTGATCGCCATAACATCACCTCAAAGAATAATATGCCCAAAACCAAATCAATATGAAAAAAACACGGCATATGACGTGTTTTATATTGTTTTTTGGTGGAGATGAGGGGAATCGAACCCCTGGCCTCTTACATGCGAAGCAAGCGCTCTACCAGCTGAGCTACACCCCCGAAGAACAGTAATATAATACAACTTTTCTTTGCGTTCGTCAAGATAAAAATCATTTTTGAGATAAAAAGTTATATAAAACTGCATTTCCAAGAGCGTGGTCAGAGGAATAAAAAGCATCTGAGAAAAAAAGATTATCATACTTTTCCTTCAGTTTTGAAGCAATGTACTGATTGCTCATAACGCCGCCTGCAAGCAAAATTGGCGTAGAATCATATTTTGAATTCAAGTTTAAAATTACATCGGCAATAGTTTCTAGTACGGCATCGAGTGCAAATTTTGCCACATGAGGCGCTTGAACCTTATTATTAATTAAGTCAACTGCTTTATTTTCAAATCCAGAAAAATGAAATGTAAAATCACGCACCGCGGTTTTAATGGCAAAATTTTGAGTTGACTGTTGTGCAAGTTTTTCAACTTCTTTTCCGCAAGGAAATTGCAAACCAAGCCTTACACCAATCCGATCAATTAACTGCCCTGCATGTAAATCATTTGAAGTACCGATTTGCTCTATATCTACACCATCTTTACTTGGTTTTACCATCAATACATCAGATGTACCGCCTGAAATATGAAAGACAATAAATGGAGCCTTTAATAAATTCATATAACCGGATGAATACAGCGCAGCAAAAATATGATTTTCTTGATGCGAAAAGGTTTTAAAAGTACACCCCAAAACATTTGCAAGTGATTTTGCAAAGTGCTTACCAACTAAAAAACATGGCATATATGACCCTTCTAACGCCCTTGGGCGAGCGGAGGCCACCACTGCATCAATTTTTTCATGTGGCATACCATCTAATATTGTTTCAAAATTTTTGGTGTGCAAAAATACTACATCACTTTGTCGTAAACCGCACCGATTTTCCGGCGGATGCAATAAAATTCGGTTTTGCCATATAATCCCTTGGGTAGCATCAAATAAACACGCTGATGTTGTATAGTTACTTGTATCAAACGATAATATCATTGGTCTTTAATAATTGCAGACAAAATACCACTAACAAAATTGCCGCACTTTTGATCTTCATATTTCTTTGCAATTTCAACCGCCTCATTAATTGCAACGTTTCCGGGTGTTTCCTCTATGTATTTAATCTCCGCTGTTCCTACTCTGAGGGCTGCCAAGGCAACTTTTGAAATACGATAAAGTTTCCAATTACTCAGTTTACTTTCAATCAGTGCATCAATTTCCTGCATATTCTCACGAACAGTGTAAACCAACTGTCTAAAATAATCATCATTTTCAATTCCCTGGGATTCAATATACAGAGAAAGCAGTTCTTCAGTTTTAATATCACTATGAAAATGTGAAGAAAAAACTACGGAAAAAGCATTTTCTCTTGCATCATATCTGTTCATTAAAATTTCCTCACCTTAACAATAAAGAGTAGATGAGTTTATAATTCACCTGCTCTTTATTAATTCTTATTTTTCTTGCTTGGGTACATCAACATTTAAAACATTTACATTAATGGCTCGCACACCGTAACCGGTCATATCCGCTATTGCTTTCATTACTGCACTTTGAACCTCTTTAGCTGTTTCTTGAATTTTATAACCATAGGCTATAGTTATACTCAAATTCACGGTAACTTGATTGTTCTCATCCAAAGTGACATTAACACCCTTTGTTCCATTTTTTAAGCCAATAATATCCTTAATGTTAGAACTCAAAGTGGAGGTCATAGCGTGAACTCCTTGAACGCCACCTGCTGCCTGAGCCGAAATGGTAGCAAGAACATCCTCAGAAATCTTTACATCGCCGGTTGCCTTGTTTTGAATTTCCATAAACTAAATCTCCTAACATAATAACTTTTAAGTATTTATACATACTTTTAATTATTATATCACATTTTTTTGAAAAAGGAATAGTTTTTTAATTTTTTACTTCAACAATTTTTACTTGACTTGGTTTTACCTTAGTTTGAGACACTACAATTTCTTGTATCTGTGCAACCTCATTATCTTGAAGACCGTTTCCGGCCACCACAACGTCAACAGATTCTTTATCTATAAATGCAACGCAATCTGAAAAACCTTTTGCTTTTATCAAGTTTTCAATGGTTGATTCCGTTTTATTGTTTGCGGCAATTTCCATTTTTTCAGAATTTGCTTGTTGCTTTACTGATTCGCTTGAATCAGCAGATGCAATTACAGACTCTAATAAATCCAAAGCGTCTTCTTTTGATTTTTGACGCGTGAGTCTTGATTGCGTGAAATATTGTGTTACATCCTCAACTTCAGTACTGACATATTGTGCTTCCCCCAACACCTTATTTGAAACGCTTTCATTAATCGGTTGGGTAAATTTCCAATTCAGATACAACGACAGACAAATAACTAATGCCAGACCAAACATAAGCCATTGTTTTTTCTTGATTTTCATATAAATTCCCTCTTTCACTCTTGATTAGATAATACACACACTTTATTGCTTTGAATAGATAATACAGTTGAAACCGCATCAAGTATATTCTTTTTGGTAACGATATCAGAACTACCGTCATAAATAACTAAAACACCGCTGATTTCCGGTAAATGCTTTGATTTAATGACAACATTGTCTTCACCTCCATCATCAATCACTAAATATTCTTGTTCTCTGCTGTATTCTTCGTCTTTTTCGTTAATGCTGGATGATACTATTTGGTTTTCTAAATATTCATAGTTGTCTATCGATGATACAGTAATCATAACACTACAGTCCTCCACCTTATTCAACTTTAGAATATTATTTTTAAGCGTATGCTCCAAACTTTCAACATATTCTTGCGGATCTTGAAACGACTCCTTCTCGTTATCTGGTTTTTTTTCCGGCGGCATAAATAAAACCAGAATTATAATCCCAATTAATAACAAAAAAACCGGAACTGCATATGAACTTGTTTTGAACTTTCTTATGATTTCATTTATTTTTTCAAGGCTCAACATAAATTTGTTCCTCATTTAAACCGGTGATTTTTGTTAAAAATTTAATCACTTCACTTTTATCGGAGTTATCTGAAATTGTTATATCTAAAATATAATAATTATCTAAATCATTTATGACATTTACATTTCTGCAAACTGCAAGAAAATTATTTTCATTTAATTTGTTATTTAAATATGTTTTTATTTGTGTTGATAACATTTCTGTTGTTGTTTTGTTTTTATATTCAATTTTTGGGTTTTCAAAACTAAAATCATTCTTAGCGACAACATCACCTATTGCGTTTGCTGTTATAATTATGAAAATCATTGAAAATATCAGCCGCATATACTTAATATAAAAGTTGCCCGGCATAATATTTTTCAAGATGCCGAATACTAAGACAGTTACACAAATACTTAGGGTAATTTCCTTAAAATAATCCATCAGTTTATTCCTATACAAATCAAAAGTAAACAAACAATACACATCAAAACCGAAACCAAGAATAAACTTAACATCAGAAGATATGCTTTATGAACAGTACTAAGAATCAATAGACAATCCTTCTGCCCCAAGACTGCGGCAACGGTTGAAGTAAAATATAACGCAATACTTTGCATCAACAATAATATTGCCGGACCGATGAACACGGATATAATTACACTGATACTAACCAAAGATGTTATGTTTTTTGTTCCGTTTGCAAGAGTAAAAACGCCATCAATTCCATCAGACAGTAAACTACCCAAATACGGAATGCCGTTTGCTGCATTTTTAAGTAATTTTTGTGCAATATTATCACTCGAGCGTGACAAAAAACTTTGTGCTGAGAGAGCAAAGGTAAATACTGAAAACACGATTCCTATCAGCCATTTAATAAATTTTTGTATCATTTCGGTAATAGGCTTAAAATTAATGTCATCCCAAATACAACCGCAACAACCAATTGCTAAAAATATTTTAATAAGCGGTAAAAAAAGTTGATTATTCAAGGCATTAATTACGGCGCCGCTCAGTGATATGGCATAGGAGAAAAAGGCTGAAGAAAAGTTATTTCCGCCTTGAACAAGAAGTGCTGATATAATTGGAATGCTTGCATCACAAAAGACACGAATTGTAGTGATATTTTCTTCAATAATTTCACAAGAATCCGAAAAATAGTTTAACAGCAACAATGTTAAAACAGCGCTGGCAAGACAAGCTATGATAAATTTGTAACTTTTTTCTGTTTTGCTAAACGAAAAATGTTCTAATAGCGCAAAAATCAAAACAAGACAAATAAGCGTTGTCAACATTTTAATAAAATGTGGCAAATTTTCTTTTATAGCATTTAAAATCCACGAAACGATTTTATTAAATGACAATTTTTCTTGTACTTGACTTGTGTTATAACTCTCCAGTTCTTCCTCGTTAAACCTGACACGCGATTCTTTTGGTAAAATTTCAAGAATGGTTTTCTCGGCATTTACCACAGTTATCGAAGAAAAAATCAAGAGGACTGTAACGAAACTAAAAAACAATCGTATATTTTGTCTCATAATAATAAGTCTCCGATAATTGTAATTACATCTTTAAAAATTGGTAAGGCAAGTACAACGGTTGTGCATTTACAAAAAATTTCCACTGAATCTCCAAGCATTGAATAGTGATTATCTCGGCATAATGAAATAGACAAATCTCCTAAAACGCATATTCCAAGTACTTTAAAAATTATTTTACTGTATTCTGAAGGTAAATCGATTTTATTTTGTAAATCAGATAAAAAAGAGTTGATTTTCTCAATTT
>JAZRAZ010000071.1:0-2036 GCA_045634825.1 Eubacteriales bacterium
CTAATATGAATAGATTGTGAGTGTTGATATGAATTTAGAGGAAAAATGTCTGCAAAGCGAGCTGGTATACGATTGCCCGATATTTAAGGTGTATAATGATACGGTTTTGCTCCCAAACGGAAAATGCGCCGCGAGAAACAAAATTACTCATAACGGTGGCAGTGCCGTGTTGCCGATAACCAAGGATGGAAATGTGATTTTGGTTGAGCAGTATCGGTATGGGATTTCTCGGGTTACACTGGAAATTCCGGCAGGAAAATTAGAATGTGGGGAAGAACCGGCGGCATGTGCGCAAAGAGAGTTGCAAGAGGAGGTCGGGTGCTGTACAAACGAACTGATATCTCTTGGAACCCTTGCGGTTACACCGGCTTATGATTCAGAAATAATTTATATTTATATGGCGGAATGTGAAGAGTCGGGACAACAAAATCTGGATGAAGACGAGTTTTTAAAACTGCATAAATTTCCGCTCCAAAAGGCAGTACAGATGGTTTTGGACGGTACTATTACCGACGCCAAAACACAAATTGCTATTTTAAAAGCATTTATGGTAAAAAAAGGATGAGCAAAGCTCATCCTTTTAATAATTTTCGGCTTTTAGTGAAAAATGCGCTTTGGAAACTGAGCACACGGGACAAACTTGCGGCGCTTGGGTTCCTTCGTGGATGTGACCGCAATTACTGCAAATCCATACAGATTTTTCGGGTTTTGAAAAGACCTTGTTTTGTTGGATGTTTTCCAACAACTTGTTAAAACGCTGTTCGTGCTCTTGCTCGATTTTGGCTACGGCATCAAACAGATAGGCAAGGTCATTAAAACCTTCCTCTTTTGCTTGCGCCGCAAAATCAGCATACATAGTTGTCCATTCATAGTTTTCGCCTTTGGCAGCATCCATTAGATTGTGCGGTGTTTCTGATATGCCACCCGAAAGGCGCTCAAACCAAATTTTTGCGTGGGCTTGTTCATTTTTTGCAGTCACTTCAAAAAAATCTGCAATTTGATTATATCCGTCCTTGCGTGCCTGCATGGCATAAAAAATATATTTGTTTCTTGCTTGACTTTCGCCCGCAAAGGCGGCCGCAAGGTTGGCTTCGGTTTTGCTCCCCTTTAAATTCATAAAAAATTCCTCCCGTAGTAATGTACTTTTAGTATGACATACCACGGGAGGAATATTCTTAATAGCCCAGATTTTCTTTTACGATAATAACGGTGATACGGTTGGGGTCTCTTTGTGCGGAACTGACAAGATAGTTGCGACAAATGCGTTTGTCGTTACTGCATCCGTCAGTCATAGTCGGATTTTCTTTTGACAAACTGATGCATTTTCCCGTTTTGGCACAATAGGTGTCGCACCCCAGACGGCAAGCATTTTTCGGAGCCGCAACGGTTTTTACGCGCAAAATGGCATCTTCAAGGGTGGGGACAATTTTGTTCTGTCCGGCAATAATAATCACTTTTTTTGGACCGAAGCAAAGCGCGCTGATTCGATTGCTGTTTCCGTCAACATTATATAGTTCGCCGTTTTCGGTAATGGCATTGGTGCTGCTTAAAAAGACATCTGCTCCATATCCTTTCAGGTACACTTCCATCGGGTCTGCTACGGCAGAACGGTCAAGATACTGATAGTTTCCATTTTTAAGTAAACTCGGAACATTACATTGATCTAGTGTTACGGAACCACCGTGCGTTACGGTTGCGCCTTCAGGCAATAACTGTTCAAGGGTAGTTAAAAGGTCATCTTTGTTGTCAACAACAATGACGCTCATTCGGTTTTTTTGTAAATTTTCAATAGTTTTTATTAAATTCATAAAAAATGTTCCCTCCTAACACTTCTATTTTATCACAGAATGTCGGAGGGAACAAGTTTTATTTATCAAAAAGAGAGAGGGGGTCAATAATTTTTCCGTCGCAACTAACTTCAAAGTGTAAATGTGGTTGTTGTTCAATTTCTATGATGGCAGTTTTGCCCACTTTTCCTACAATGTCACCCTGATAAATCAATTGTTCTTTTTTTAGTTTTACCTCGGGGTCGAGGT
>JAZRAZ010000072.1:0-6295 GCA_045634825.1 Eubacteriales bacterium
CTTTTCCACCTTTTCCCCACCCCCTACTACTACCACTACTATAAAAAAACCTATTCTTTCCTTTTGGCGACTTTCGTCGCCTCAGAGAGTGAATTTTTAAAGAAAGGAATTAAGACTTATGATTTTTTCTTGTGAAAGAGCGCGAATCAATGAAGCTGTTGCCACGGTTTCCCGTGCTGCAGCCGCAAAAAGTTCCCTTTCAGCACTGGAAGGTATTTTAATTGAAACAACACGCGACAGTGTTCGTTTTACCGCTTACGATTTAGATATTGCGGTGATTTTTTCCATTCCTGCACAGATTGAGGCAGAGGGAAGTATCGTTCTTCCTGCCAAACTGTTTGGCGATATTATCAGAAAACTGCCCGACGGTATTGTTAAAATTTCTACCGATGAGAAATTTATGACCAAAATTACCGGTTCTTCCGTTAAATTTACCATTTTGGGACTGTCCAGTGCAGAATATCCCGAACTTCCCACTGTAATTGAGGGAGATGAGTTGGTACTGGAAGGAGAGAGTTTTCGCAATCTCTTAAAGCAAACGGTCTTTGCTGCGGCAGAAACCGACGAGCGTCCCATTCTGCAGGGAATTTTGTTTGACATTGAGCCTCAAAAGAAAATAATGCATTCCGTTGCAGTAGACGGTGTGCGCCTGGCAGTCAGAAATGAGCCGATTATTTCTTTTGAGGGGCACAACGAGCAATTTGTAATTCCCAAGAAAACCGTTTTGGAACTGCTGAAAAATATCCCCGAGGATTTGGAAAATCTGGTTGTTAATGTTTCCATTTCCCATAAACATCTGATTTTCCGTATGGAAGAAAAGGTGATTATTTCCAGAAGACTGGAAGGAGAATTTTTAAATTATAAAAATGCTATTCCTTCTTCACACGCATTTTCATTGGTGGTAGATAAGCGTCAGTTTGCTTCTTCGATTGAAAGAGCGGCACTGCTGGTCAGCCCCACAGTTCGTATTCCCATTCATTGTAACTTTGATTACAATATGATTAAACTTTCTACGGCAACCAATATGGGTAAATTTTATGATGAATTTGAAGTGGAACCCTTTCATAATTCTCTGGAAGTCGGTTTTAACCACCGCTTAATGTTGGATGCTTTGAATGCCTGTGAGGATTCTTTGATTAAAATAGAACTGGGAAGCGGTAAAACACCCATCGTTTTAAAACCCATTGAGGATGAGGACTTTATTTTCCTTGTATTACCAATGAGGTTGAGCAATGACTAAACTTCGTATTTATACTCCCACCATACGCCTGAAAGACGCCCTAAAATTTTCGGGAGAAGTCGAAAACGGTGCGATGGCAAAGATGTTTATTAAAGAAGAAAAAGTCAAAGTAAATGGGCAAATTTGCACCATCAGCGGCAAACAACTGACAAACGGAGATACTTTTGAATTTGACGGTGCCGCATATGAAATTTTCAGTGAACAATGAAAATAAAAAAACTGACGCTGAAAAATTACAGAAATATAGAAAATATTGACCTTTCTTTTGCCCCCGGAGTGCAGGTCATCACCGGTGAAAATGCACAGGGAAAGACCAATATTTTAGAGGCTGTCTTTTTGCTTTCTACAATGAGAAGTTTCAAAGCAGGTAAAGAAGAAATGCTGATTCAGTATGGAAAAAACAGTGCTGAAATTGAACTTGTTTTTGAAAAAAACAAGCGGGAACAAACCTTGAAAATGGAACTTTCATCTGACAGTAAAAAAGTATTTTTAGACGGCAGACATCTTGCAAAAATGAGAGATGCCATCGGCATTTTTCAAAGTGTACTGTTTACCCCCGACCATTTAATGATGATTAAAGGAGCACCGGGAGAACGCAGAGAGTTTCTTGATATGACTCTTTGTGCACAAAGTGCAGGGTATACTGAAAATCTTTTACAATATAATAAAGCACTTAAAAACCGCAATCGGCTTTTGAAAAGTGAAAATGAGGCGTTGCTTGCTACCATACCGATGTGGGATGAACTGCTTGCAAAATACGGTTCTTATGTTGCTTTTGCAAGGCAAAATTATCTTTTGAAATTGAGTGAGAGTGCCGCCAAGGAATATGCAGCCATATCATCAGACAGAGAAAAAATGAAAATTCTCTATCTTTCTCAATTTACAAAAGAGCCGATTTCCAAGCAAGAATATGAGCAAAAAATAAGACAAACGCTTGCAGAAAATATTGAAAAAGACAGAGAAAAGGAAAGTACCGGTTACGGAGTGCATAAAGACGATTTTATGACCTTGCTGGCAGGAAAAAGCGTTAAATTTTTTGCTTCGCAAGGGCAGGTTCGTTCTTGTGTATTGGCAATTAAGATGGCAGAGGCAAAGTTGCTGGAGAAAAACAGTTCACACAAGCCTGTCATTTTACTGGATGATATCCTTTCGGAACTTGACCCGTCCAGACAGGAATATATTTTAAGTCATACCTTTGAAAATCAGTGTATTGTCACCGCCTGCGAGCCGGACAAGCTGGCAAGCGTTTGCAAAGACTATATCTGGATAGAGGGAGGAAAACAAAAAGATGTATTTTCATCCGGGCGGTAATCAGGTCATTAAAAAGACCGATATTATCGGCATTTTTGATATAGATAAAACCACGGTTTCAAAGCGCACCCGCGCTTATTTAAATGAAAAAGAAAAGCAAAACAAAGTTATCCTGTTGGATGATGATTTACCCCAGAGTTTTATTGTTACCAAAAAAGGAGATAAAGAGAAAGTGTATCTTTCTCAGATATCTTCCAAAACACTTTATATGAGACTTTCAGAGGAATAGGAGGAAATCTCGTGGAGCATTTAGAAAATCAACACGCCTATGACGAAACACAAATACAGGTACTTGAGGGACTGGAGGCAGTTCGTAAAAGACCGGGTATGTACATCGGCTCGACCAGTGAAAAGGGTCTGCATCATCTTGTGTATGAAATTGTGGACAACTCCATTGACGAAGCCATGGCGGGATATTGTAACACCATCAAGGTGCGTATTCTGCCCGGCAACATTATTGAAGTCAGTGACGACGGTCGCGGTATTCCCATCGGTATTCATCCCAAAATGGGGATTCCTGCGGTAGAGGTTGTCTTTACCGTACTGCACGCGGGCGGTAAATTCGGCGGCGGCGGATACAAAGTTTCAGGCGGTCTGCACGGTGTTGGTGCCAGCGTAGTAAACGCCTTGAGTGAATGGTTGGAGGTAGAGGTTTCCAACGGAGAACACGTTCATTTCCAACGCTATGAGCGCGGCAAGTCCACCGGTCCTCTCAAAGTGATTGGTGATACTACCGAAACCGGTACCAAAGTACGCTTTTTGGCGGACAGTGAAATTTTTGAAACGCTGGAATATGAGTACAAAGTACTGTTGCAAAGACTCAGAGAGCAAGCCTTCCTCAACGGCGGACTCAATATTATTTTCAGTGACGAGCGTGACCCTGAAAATGTCAACACCACCAATCTTTTATATGAAGGCGGTGTCAAGAGTTTCGTAGAATGGCTCAACCGTTCCAAAGAAAAACTGCACGATGAGGTTATTTATCTCAACGGTCTCAAAGAAAAATGCACCGTGGAGATTGCAATGCAATATACCACCAACTATGATGTAAATATCCTGTCCTTTGCCAATGATATTCGCACCATTGACGGTGGTACGCACGAAGTCGGCTTTAAAGCAACGCTGACTTCGGTTATGAACAACTATGCCCACGAGAAAAACCTGCTCAAAGAGGGTCAAAAACTCGAAAACGAAGATGTAAGAGAAGGTTTGACCGTTGTTATCAGTGTTAAAGTTGAGGAAGCAGAGTTTGAGGGACAGACCAAAACCAAACTCGGCAATTCCGAGGTAAGAAAAGTTGTCGGCGGTATTATGAAAGAGCAACTGGGTGATTTCCTCGAGGAAAATCCCAAGATTGCCAAGACCATTATTGAAAAAGCCCTGCTTGCTTCCCGTACCAGAGAAGCGGTGAGAAAAGCAAGAGAAACCACCCGTAAGAGTGCGCTTTCCTCGGGAATGAGTTTGCCGGGCAAACTGTCCGACTGTCAGATGAGAGATACCGACATTACTGAAATCTACATCGTAGAGGGTGACTCTGCAGGCGGTTCCGCAAAGCAAGGCCGTGACCGTAGATTCCAGGCAATTCTTGCTTTGTGGGGCAAGATGCTCAATGTTGAAAAAGCGAGAATTGACAAGGTGTATGGTAACGACAAGTTGATGCCTGTCATTACCGCTCTGGGTACCAACATCGGTAACGATTTCAATCTTGAAAAACTCCGTTACGGCAAAGTTATTATTATGGCGGATGCTGACGTGGACGGTTCCCATATCCGCACCCTGCTTTTGACCTTCTTTTTCCGCTTTATGCGTCCTTTGATTGAAAACGGTCATGTGTATCTCGCACAACCCCCGCTGTTCAAACTCACCAAGGGTAAAAATGTTGCCTATGCATACAGTGATGAGGAAAGAGATGCCATCAACGAGGAGATGGGCGGCGGTGCCTTAATCTCTCGCTATAAAGGTTTGGGTGAAATGAACCCCGATCAACTTTGGGAAACCACTATGGACCCCAAGAGAAGAACCATCATCCGCGTCACTATGCAAGATGCGGCGGAAGCAGACGAAATGTTTTCACTGTTGATGGGTGAGCAGGTCGAGCCCAGACGAGAATTTATTGAAACCAATGCACAGTATGTGCAAAATCTGGATATTTAAGGGAGGGAGCAAGAAATGGCAAAAGTAGTTCCCAACGAAAAAAAGGAACCCATTAGTTTTGAAGGTCAAAAACTGATTGACCTGGATATTTGTAAAGAAGTCAGAAAAGCATTTCTTGACTACTCTATGTCGGTTATCGTCAGCCGTGCGCTGCCCGATGTCCGTGACGGACTCAAACCTGTTCACAGAAGAATTTTATATACCATGTTTGAAGCAGGTTTGACCCATGACAGACCGTATCGTAAATCTGCTACCACCGTCGGTGATGTGCTTGGTAAATACCATCCCCACGGTGACGCTTCAGTCTATGATGCGATGGTCCGTCTGGCACAGGATTTCTCACTGAGATATCCGCTGGTCGAAGGTCAGGGTAACTTTGGTTCTATTGACGGTGACCCGCCGGCTGCCTACCGTTACACCGAGGCAAGAATGGCGCGACTCAGCAACCATATGCTGACCGATATTAAGAAAAATACCGTAGATTTTATGTCATCCTTTGACGATAAGGGACAAGAACCCACCGTTTTACCCTCTCGTTTCCCCAATCTGCTGGTCAACGGTTCTTCGGGTATTGCCGTTGGTATGGCGACTGACATTCCGCCCCACAATCTCTGTGAAGTGGTCGATGGTGCGATTGCCTTGATGGAAAATCCCGAAATGGAAATTGACGAGTTGATGCAGTACATCAAGGGTCCCGACTTCCCTACCGGTGCTATCATTATGGGCAGAAGCGGTATCCGCAAGGCTTATCAGACGGGTCGTGGCAAAATCTATGTCCGTGCCCGTGCCGAAATTGAGGAATTTAAAGACCGCTTCCGTATTGTTGTCACCGAGATTCCTTATATGATTCGCAAAGCCGCATTGATTGAAAAGATTGCGGCGGAAGCCAAGAGCGAGCGCATCCCCGGCATCAGTGATATTCGCGACGAATCGGATAAAGACGGACTTCGTTTTGTAGTAGAACTCAAGCGCGAAGCCAATCCGCAGGTCGTTTTAAACCAACTTTATAAATTTACCGATATGCAGGCAACCTGCTCGATCATCAATCTGGCGCTGGACCACAACATTCCGCGTGTTATGCCGCTCAAAGATATGCTTTCCGCATACATTGAGCATCAAAAAGAGGTTATCTGCCGCCGCACCAGATATGATATTGACAAGGCAAAAGCAAGAGCCCATATCATTGAAGGTTTGCTCAAAGCGATTGACTACATTGATGAAGTTATCGAAATCATCAAAAAGTCTGCCAGTATTGCCGATGCAAAACTCAAACTCATTGAACGTTTTGAGTTGAGTGACATTCAGGCACAGGCAATCGTCGATATGCGACTGGGTCAACTGACGGGTCTTGAAAGAGAGAAACTGGAAAACGAGCATAAAGAACTGCTTTCCAAGATTGCCGACTGGGAGGACATTCTGGCAACGCCCGCCCGTGTCATTGAAATCGTCAAAAACGATATGCTGGAAATCAAGGAGAAGTTTGGGGATGAGCGACGTACCGAAATTGCACAGGGCGAAATCGGTATTGAGGATGAGGACCTGATTCCCGAAGCACTCAGCGTATTTACTATGTCTGAGGCAGGATACATC
>JAZRAZ010000073.1:0-3943 GCA_045634825.1 Eubacteriales bacterium
GCAAATCATTAACAAACGAGATAAACGCCACTTCATACTGACAAATATCATTACAAACCTTGGCAGTAACACGAGCATAATTATAAACAAAATCTCTTTCACCATAAAAGGTATTCTGTGCAATAGTCAGTGCTTCATCACTATCTTTTTTCCACTCGCTTATCCCGAGAGGCGCACCATCCACTATATTCTTATAGGGCTTCGTTCCCATCGATGAAAAATCAGCGTCTTCCACCGATTCAATCTTGCCTGTTCTTGTATCCACAGTAACCACAGTAATATCACTGTATTTAAGATTCTGCGGCAATTTATCTGTATAAATCAACTTGGCTTTTCCGATATCCTCAGTATCCATGGTCATTTCAACGCCGTATAAGACATAGTTGGAATTTACACCATTATCTTCTAAATCTGTCTTGATAACCTCCGCCATTTTCTTTGCAGAAGTATTATCTTTACCAACAGAATTTATGGATATCGAAAAATTACGGCAGGCAGAAAGTGAAATAAGCATAGTCACAGAGACCAAAATGAGCAAAATCTTTTTTTTCATAAGCAAGTTCCTCATAATGATTTTAAATATTCTATCTCTTTATCAGACAATTTTCTATATTGTCCGGAACGCAAAGTACCAATCGACAAAGCGCCAATTTTCTCTCTTTTTAATCGAAGCACCTGCAAACCGACAGATTCACACATCCTTCTGATTTGCCTGTTTTTCCCCTCATAAATAGTAATAGAAAGTACCGTGCGATCATCTTTTTCTTTGATAATCTCGACATCCGCTTTTCCGGTTTTGTATCCATCATCTAAAGTTACACCATTTGCGAGCGTAACAAGTTGTTCTCTGCCGACCTTGCCTGAAACAACTGTCCTATACCCTTTACCAATATGATGGCGTGGGTGCATTAGTTTGTTAGCAAGGTCTCCGTCGTTTGTCAAAAGTAGCAATCCTTCACTGTCCTTATCAAGTCTTCCAATCGGATACACTCTTTGGGAAACGGAAGAAAGGAGGTCAACAACAGATTTTCTGCCCATTTCATCAGATAATGTTGTCACATATCCTCTCGGTTTATACATCATTAAGTAAAGATAACTCTTTTTCTGACAGCGAATCATTTCACCATCTAAAGCCACTTTATCTCCCGGTCCGACTTTCTGACCCAGGTGAGCCACTTTATCATTAACAAAAACTCGTCCTTGCTCAATCATCTTTTCGGCTGCACGTCTTGAACAAATGCCTGCATCCGCAATGTATTTTTGTAATCTAACTAATATTTCCATTTTGTTTTCCTTTGAATTTGTTTATTTCATTTTATATCAAAATCCGAATATATGCAATATGTATTGAAACATTTTAGAAAAAAATGATTCCTTTTGATAATATAGTTGTGTATCTCTATCAAGCCAAAGTTCACCGCTTGCAATAATATTTTCTCTCTGTATAATTTCTACCAGGCCAATTTTGTCATTTGCTTTTTTATTTGCATAAATAAATCTTGGTATATGAATTTTTATTTTTTGTTCAAAATCGTTATCAATAACAACGCCATAAATATCTTTACAATAATAACCAACATTATGACCGCCGGCGACTTTCAACGCAGAATAAATGTCTTTTTCTTTTAGCAATAGTACACGCTGACATCTTTGGAAGTTTTTATTATACAAATTTTTATGAACATTCCAATCATCTGAATAATTTAATGTAACACAAATAAGCGTAATACCGTTTTTTTCGACAGCACTTACAAGACATCTGCCGCACACCTTTGTATAGCCGGTTTTAACGCCAATACAACCATCTATCTCACGCAACAAACGATTATGATTCACTAATGTAGTGTTTTCAATTTGATAAGTTTTGGTTCTAACAATTTTTGCAAAATCCTTATTTTGAAGTGCATATGCGGTTAATTTTGCAAAATCCAAAGCAGATGTATAATGTCCTTCTTGATATAATCCGGACGGATTTAAGAAATGTGTGTCATTGAGTCCGAGTTTAGCCGCAGTATCATTCATTATTTTTACAAAATTTTCAACACTGCCGCCCAAATATAATGCAAGCGCAACAGCGGCATCGTTGCCCGATGCCAACATTAATCCGTAAAGTAGTTGTTCAACACTCAAAATCTGACCTGCTCTCAGGTACATTGATGAGCCCTCAATCCCGACACTACGAGCATCAATTTTTACAGAGTCTTGCAAATTATCAGTGTTTTCGATTACAACAAGTGCAGTCATCACCTTAGTTAAACTTGCCATAGGTAATTTTGCATCTGCGTTTTCTGAAACTAAAATTCTTTGCGTTGATGCTTCAATCAAAACCATACCATGTTGTTCTTTTGCATAACAAGGTATGTTAATTATTATTATAAAAGTCAGAAGCAACGAAATAACTCTGTTCAAAACATCACCCACCAATATATCATATTGGTGGGTGTAAAATGTTATTCACTATCTTTAGAAAAGAGTGATGCAATCTTATCTACAAATTCAGGCATATAGGAAGCAATTTTATCAAATGTGTCAGGATTCTCGTTCATATAAAGTGTTCTTACCTCGGTACCGTGAATTACCAAAAAAGCAACCGGTGTGACTTTGACACCGCCGCCAGCCCCTCCGCCGAAATTATCACTATTTGTTGACTTGCCAAACGACGTTCCTCCAGCAGCAAAGCCAAAAGATACTTTGGAAACCGGCAACAATATAATATCATCATTAACATGAATGGCGTCACCGATTATGGTATCAACATCAACCATACCTTTTATGCCTTCAAGTGTATTGCCGAGAATAGAATCAATAGAATTAGCCATATTTTTACGCCTCCTCATTATTCTTATCAAATTATATCACATTTTTTGATAGAAATCAATTATGAATTATAACGATTATTTTACTGAAATTTTGTTAAATTATTCCTGCGCAGGCACATTAAGAATCTCATCTGAAAACTTCTCTTGCGTATCGTTTTCTTCATCCGGTGTTTTCATTTTCGGAAGATTTGGTAAATCAGAAAGTTCAGAAATACCAAATATTCTTAAAAACTCCATCGTAGTACCATACAAAATAGGTCTACCGGGTGCATCAAGTCTCCCCTTTTCCTCTAAAAGCCCTTTTTCAACCAATGAGTTAATACCATAAAAGCAATCAACTCCTCGTATTTGTTCAACATAAGATTTTGTAACCGGCTGATTATATGCAACAATAGAGAGTATTTCAAGGGCAGAATTTGAAAGCGGTGTGTTTCTGCGTTTATCCAGTGCTCTGCGCACAAACTCTGTATAAACATCACTACTGCACATCTGATACGAATCTATAAGTCTTACAATTTTGATACCACGATTATTTGACTCATATTCCGCCATAAGTTCAGAAATAAGATAGTGAACCTCTGAAATGTCGATTTCCAGACAATCGGCTATATGCTTTGCAGAAATTGGTGAGCCATTTGCAAAAAGTATTGCCTCAAGTGCATATTTTTGATCAATTATTTCCATCTTGTATTCCTTCCTTGTTTTGATCATATGAAATAATAATATCCTTTTCGTTCTGTTCTATAGAAACATAGTCTGTTTTAGACAACTCTAAAATCGCCAAAAAAGTTGCAACAATATCTGAACGATTTTTAACATTTTTAAACAGATCAAAAAATCTCACTTTTGTGAAACGCTTTAAATTGCGCAATACCGTTATAATTTTAACCGATACAGACGAAATCTTTTTTGCAACAATATTCTGAAAACTTTTAGTTGACGGCGGTTGACGACGTTCCAATTTTTCCTGTACCTCGTGATACGCTTTAATCAATGCGGACACTTCATATGTGCGTCGTTCCTTTTTGTCAAACTCCACCATCTCAGCAGGGCGAGTATAACACCCCGCCCCCTGTGTTGACAGTTGCTTCATAGAGGGTAATATCGTTTGATATCTTTGATAT
>JAZRAZ010000074.1:0-14879 GCA_045634825.1 Eubacteriales bacterium
ACATGGCTACGATCCGACTTCGGTCACTGCTGATTTGAATTTCTTAATAATCGTAGATTCATCATCAATTACGCTGACATAAGATTTTGGATTTTCGTCTGATTTTGACATTTTTCGCGTAGGATCGGTCAAAGACATCACCTTAGCACCAACCGGTGGAATATATGGGTCAGGTACAACGAATGTGGGGCTGTATGCACCGTTAAAGCGTTCCGCAATATTTCTTGCCAGTTCCAAATGTTGCTTTTGATCCACACCAACCGGCACCAAATCTGCTTGATAAAGTAAAATATCAGCCGCCATCAAAACAGGATAATCAAACAATCCAGCATTAATGTTATCTGCATGCCTTTGGGATTTATCCTTAAATTGCGTCATTCTTGACAGTTCTCCAAACATTGTATAACAGTTCAGCACCCAAGAAAGTTGTGCATGTTGAGGCACATGGCTTTGTATAAAAATCAAACTTTTTTCGGGGTCTACTCCGCTTGCTATAATCATAGCCAAAGTTTCAAGGGAACGACGACGAAGGTCAGAAGGATTCTGCCTTACCGTGATAGCGTGCATGTCCACCACAGAATAAATACAAGCAAATTCCTCCTGTAAAGCGGCCCAATTTTTGACAGCACCGATATAATTTCCAAGTGTTATAATACCGCTGGGTTGAATACCGCTGAAAATTACTTTCTTATCATTAATCATAACTAAAATCACCTTTTAGACAAAATACTTTAACTAATAAATGGCATTATACCACATTTTTTTTGACTTGACAATACAAAATAAAAAATATAATATATAAATATATTCATTGTACTCAATAAACAGGAGGAGAAATTAATGGTAAGAACAAGATTTGCGCCCAGCCCTACAGGTTATATGCATGTAGGCAACTTGCGTACTGCTCTTTATACTTATTTAATTGCACGTAAAAATAACGGAAAGTTTATTCTCAGAATCGAGGACACCGACCAAGAAAGATATGTTGAAGGCGCGGTTGACTTGATATATAGAACGATGCGTGAAACCGGTCTGATTTGGGATGAAGGCCCCGATATCGGCGGTGATTATGGTCCGTATATTCAATCGGAGCGCCAAGGACTTTATATGGATTATGCAAAAATGTTGGTTGAAAAAGGGCACGCCTATTATTGTTTCTGTGATAAGGAACGACTGGAAGAACTCAGAATGATCCACCAAATTTCAAAAGTGCCGCATCGGTATGACGGTAAATGTCGAGACCTCTCAAAAGATGAAGTGGATGCGCTTCTTGCTCAAGGGAAGCCGTTTGTCATTCGTCAAAAATGCCCCACTTCGGGTCAAACTACATTCGTAGATGCAGTGTACGGTGAAATTTCTGTCAATAACGATGAACTCGATGATCAGATTTTGATTAAAACAGATGGTCTGCCTACCTACAATTTCGCTAATGTAGTTGACGATCACCTTATGGGGATTACCCACGTTGTCCGTGGCAACGAATATTTATCCAGCACTCCAAAATACAACTTACTATATGAAGCTTTTGGATGGGATGTTCCCACCTATATTCATTGCCCTCCCGTAATGCGTACTCCCACTAAAAAACTCTCCAAAAGAGACGGTGATGCTTCCTACGAAGATTTCATCACCAAAGGCTACTTAAAAGAGGCTGTTCTCAATTATATTGCCTTGCTCGGATGGGCGCCTAAAGGTGAAAGAGAAAAATTTACTTTAGATGAATTGGTAAAAGCATTTGAACTTTCCGGAATATCCAAATCCCCCGCTATCTTTGACCCCGAAAAACTTAATTGGCTCAATGGCGAATATATAAAAGAACTCGATTTTGATATCTTTTATGAAATGGCACTCCCTTATATCGACAAGGTAATCTCAGCACCTCAAATTGATAAAAAATCGGTTGCCGCTTTGATGCAATCAAGAGTACAACTTTTGAGCGAAATTCCGGAACAAATTGACTTTTTTGATGCAGTTCCTGAATATGATATTTCTCTCTATACGCATAAGAAAATGAAAACCAATCCGGAAAATTCACTTGTTTCCTTGGAAAAAACATTGCCTGTTCTTGAAAACATTGATAACTGGACCCAAGAGACAATTCATGATGCTTTGTTTGCTCTGATAGCTGAGATGGAAGTCAAAAACGGAATCGTGCTTTGGCCACTGCGTACGGCCCTTTCCGGAAAACAATTTACACCGGGTGGCGGCGTAGAACTTGCTCATTTACTTGGAAAAGAAGAAGCAATTTCACGTATTAAGACTGCTATCAACAAATTGAAATCCGAAATCACCAATTCATAATTAAATAAGTCCGTCGCGAACTCCGGACTCAAAATATTTACTAAGGAAGTGTTAAAATTGCGTAAAAAATCCCAAAACATTGCAAAAGCAGCAATGATTGGGGCGCTCTATGTTTTGCTGACTTATATGCAAAATTTATTGTTTCCCGGCACAACCAGTGCCGCAATACAATTCAGAGCCTCAGAAGCGTTGATGATGCTTGCCCTTTTCACACCGTCTTCAATTTACGGTCTAACTGCCGGTTGTTTTGTAGCCAACATCATCAGTGGAATGCCACTGGATATGATTATTGGTTCCTTTGCGACATTGATGACAACCATTTTAATTTATTATACCAAAAATTTGAAAATAAAAAACTTTCCGTTTTTATCACTGTTATTCCCAGCATTATGTAACGGACTGATTGTCGGAACTGAAATTCAATTTTTTTATATAGGAAAATTTCATTGGATTAGTCTTTTGACACAGATTGGTTGTGTTGCTTTAGGAGAATTTGCTGTCAGTATCGCCTTAGGTATTCCGTTTTATATTTTTATTAAAAAATCTAAAATAAATGAAGCATTGAAATGAGGTTGATTTTATGAAGGTCAGAAAAGCTATTATCCCCGCCGCAGGACTTGGAACAAGAGTTTTGCCGGCATCCAAAGCTGTTCCCAAGGAACTGCTCCCCATCGTTGACAAACCCGCAATACAATATATTGTCGAAGAAGCGGTTGCTGCAGGAATAAAAGACATATTAATCATCAGCAATCGTGGAAAATCACTGATGGAAGACCATTTTGACAGAGCACCAGAACTGGAAGAGCGTCTTTTGGCAGGAAATAAACAAGAACTTTACGACAGTGTTGTTTCTTCTGCCAACCTTGCTAACATTTACTTTATCCGACAGAAAGAAACAAAAGGATTGGGCCATGCCGTACTTGCCGCCAAAGAATTTGTAGGTGATGAACCTTTTGCCGTATTATATGGTGATGATGTTATTATTGGCGAAGTTCCAACAACCAAAGAGTTGACCGATGCCTATGAAAAATATCAAAAAGGTGTTGTTGGAATTAAGAAAGTTGCAAAAGAAGATATTCATAAGTATTGCTCCTTGGCCGTTGAAGAATTAGAAGAAAGAACATATGCTGTCTCCGATATGGTAGAAAAGCCTTCTGATGAACAGATTTTATCGCTGTTTTCAATCCTGGGCAGATGCGTCCTACCTGCTGAAATCTTTTCGATTTTAGAGAATACCAAACCGGGTGCCGGTGGTGAAATTCAATTAACCGATGCAATGCAGGTCCTTGCCAAGAGAGATGGTATGATCGGCGTTGACTTTTTAAGCAAACGTTATGATATGGGTAACAAACTTGGTATTATGATGGCAAACTGCGAGGTTGCAGTAAACCATAAAGAAATCGGAGATGATTTCAAAAAATACATAAAAGAGTTTGCTGCAAAACTTTAATAAAGCAACCAGTTTATGAAAGGTGAATGCTATGGTGCGTTTTGGTCCAGCCGGTAATTGTGATTTGTTCTATGAAAAAGGGAATAAATCAACGACCCAAATCCCGGCTTTTCTTAGTCAGATTGGTTTGGATTCATATGAAATTCAGTGTGGCAGAGGCGTTAGAATGAAAAAAGAAGCCGCACAAACAATGAAAAGTGAAGCCGAAAAATTCGGAATCACTCTTTCAGTCCACGCCCCGTACTATATTTCAATGTCCGGAATTGAAGAAGAAAAAAGGCTCAAAAGCATTGACTATATTTTGCAATCAGCACGGCTGGCAAAAGATTGCGGAGCAAACCGCGTTGTAATTCATAGTGGCTCTTGTTCAAAAATCAGTAGAGAACACGCTTTATCTTTGGCAATGGATACTATGAAAAAGACACTCGATGCCCTTAAAGAAGAAGGGATTACTGATATTTTCATATGTCCCGAAACGATGGGTAAGATTAACCAGCTGGGTACCTTAGAAGAAGTATTAACCCTTTGTTCTTTAAGTGAGCAACTGCTCCCTACCATTGATTTTGGCCATTTAAATGCACGAACCAACGGTTCAATTCAATCTGAAGCGGATTACTCTGTCATTTTAGATCGAATCGAAGATGCAATCGGCATTAACCGTGCCAAAATCTTTCATTCACATTTTTCAAAGATTGAATATACAGAAGCCGGCGGAGAGGTAAGACATCTAACATTTAATGATACAATTTATGGCCCTGATTTTGAACCGCTTGCAAACCAACTTGTTAAGCGTGGCTACTCCCCTACAATTATTTGTGAGTCTGCCGGCACGCAAAGCAGCGATGCCTTAGCAATGAAACAAATTTATCAAGCAATTCATCAAAAATGATTACAATATCATAAAATGACTTGCAAAATGGTAAATAATAGTATAAAATAATAAAAGAATATTTTGGAGGTAAAAATCATGCTTACTGCTGGAGATTTTAGAAATGGAATTACATTTGATATGGACGGTCAAGTCTATCAGGTTATTGAATTCCAACATGTTAAACCCGGAAAAGGCGCCGCTTTTGTTCGCACTAAGTTTAAAAATGTTATTACAGGAGCCGTGGTTGAAAAATCATTCAATCCTACCGATAAATTTGAAAATGCTTTTATCGAGCGTAAAGAATATGAATATCTTTACAATGATGGTGAACTGTACTACTTTATGGATAGCGAAACATATGAGCAAATCCCTCTGGATGCATCCAAGTTGGGCGATAACTTTAAATTCGTTAAAGAAAACGATGTAGTTAAATTAATGTCTTATAAAGGGAATGTGTTCAGCGTAGAGCCCCCTATGTTCGTTGTTTTGGAAGTAACCGAAACTGAGCCCGGCGTTCGCGGTGACACTGCAACCAACGTAACCAAACCCGCAACTTTGGAAACCGGTGCTGTAATCAAGGTACCGATTTTTATCAATGAAGGCGAAAAAGTTAAGATTGACACCCGTACCGGTGAATATATGGAGCGTGCATAATGATGAGATTGACTGAAAAAGTTGCCTATATCAAAGGTTTGATTGACGGACTGAATCCCAAAGATGACGATACTGCTAAAATCATTGCCGCCATTGTAGATGTTTTGGGCGATATGGCTGATGCCATTGAGGAAATTGACGATGTAGTCAATGATCTCGACGAGTACATCGGCGAAATTGACGATGATTTAGAAGCAGTTGAAGATTATCTCTGCGAAAACGAAGACGATGATTGTTGCGATTGCGATTGTTGCGACTGCGGAGATGATGAGTACTACACCATTATCTGTCCGAAATGCAATGAGGAATTTTGTGTTGATGAAGATATCATCGATGAAGGCAGTATCAACTGCCCCAACTGCGAGGAATTACTTGAATTTGACCTCTCCGACGATGAAGAAACCGATGAAGAAAACAAATAATATACAACTCACAAAAGGTCGTAGCCATTGGCTACGACCTTTTGTGATATAAAATTAATTTTGATATAAAATATTAGTATCTTTAATTAAAGGAAAAGTTATCAGATTATTTGAATCAATTTTTTCATTTCTTAACGATACAGCACTTATGCGTGGATTATCATAGGTTGTATAATAGCAAATTTGCTGTTGTAAATTATAACAAGAAGTATATCTCGTAATTTCAAATTCATAATTTTGAATAGATACACAACCCCGCTGTTGCTCTACCGAGCCTAAAATATGAAAAAACTGACTAACACTGCTTTCCTCACTTTCATTACATACGGAATTTGCTTTCACAAATGTGGCTCGCACAAATCTTGACATAGACGATAAATCTCCCGGTAGCCCCATACCGCCAAGCCCTCTGCTATAAACTTCCAAATCAAGTTCTTTTAAAAAGGAGTTTTTGGGCGTATATCTACTCAATGTCATATAATTATTCAAATTAAATATTTGCATATCAAACGGCGGGTTGTTAGTTAAGACGCCTACCGGATTATCATATATTCGTAAGCCGTTCTTAACACACTCAACAACGATGGATTCATTTTTGTCTGCTATCATCCAATGAAGTGGTGACAAGGCAAGTTCATTACTAAAGGGTATATTTACTATATTTGTATTTTCAAGAACTTTCTTAGCATTTGAAACTGAATCACTTTGGCCTAAAATCCAAGGAATTAATTCAAATGGTGCAATATTTTCCTTGTCTTTTGCTTCAGCAAAGTAATGAGCATTATTAGGAAAATTCAAACCCGCCATACCAACACCCATTTCATTGATTGCATCAAAATATAAAGGATACTCGTTTTGAACAATTCCCATTCCAATCATTGAATAATGTTTTGAAAACTCCCCTATTTTTCGAAATTTAAGTTTGAAATTCTGTGGCGTAATCACAATTTTTTCACCAAAAGAAATTTCATAATCCAATGTTCTCCCGAAATAGTGGTTTTTACTTTGAAATGTTATGGCTGTACACATAAAATCACCTCATAACTATTATTGACAAAATTAAAAACCTCCAATGGAGGTTTTTAATTATTTTAAATCAACAATAGTAACGCCGCTGTCACCTTGACCGAAAGCGCCGAGTTTAAAGGTTCTTACCGCACTATGAGATTTTAAATGGGTGTGCACACCTGCGCGCAAAACACCCGTGCCCTTTCCGTGAATAATAGAAACGCTTGGAAGTTTGGCAAGAATAGCCTGATCTAAAAATCGATCAATTTCTTCGGTTGCATCTAAAACATTCATTCCGCGAATATCCAGTTCTGTTTTTACCGTTCGGTTAAACTGCGCACGCTCAAAACGGACCGCTTCTTTTTTCTTTTCTGCAAGTGGCTCTCGTAAATCCTGCACTTTTACCTTCATACGAAGTGAATCTGCCGAGATATAAACCAAATTGCCTTGTACACCTTCCACTCTTACATTTCGATTTAATGCTGGCAAAAACACAATCTGGCCCGCCTTAGGTGCTTGACTCAAAGGCAAATTTGTATCCACTTCCCTCTTTTGTTGGCGCAACTCAACGTCCTCAACTTTTCCTATAGCACGCCTTGCTGCACCCTTCATTTCGTGGTATTGCACCTTGCTCATTTGTTCTCGTAATTTTTTAAGTTCTGATTGAAACAAGCCAGCCTGACGTCTGGCGCTCTCGACAATAGTTTTCGCCTTTTGTTCTGCGGTTGCAATTTTGTTATCTGCCCCTTGAAAAAGTTTTTTTCTTTCTTTTTCGAGTTCTGCCTTTTTCTCTATCAGTTCCCTTTCTCTGATTTTCATATTTTCAAGGCGTTGATGATATGTGTTTCGTTGTTCATTCAAAGCATCGATCACCTGTTCAACATTTTGATGCTCACCCGAAATACGCAGTTTTGCATCTTCAATTACATCTTCACCAAGACCTAATCTTTTTGAAATTTCAAAAGCGTATGACTTACCGGGAATTCCGATTTGTAATTTATAGGTTGGCTGAAGTTTTTCTAAATCGAACGCAAATGAAGCATTTTTGACGCCCGGAGTCGTAAGTGCATATGTTTTAAGTTCACCGTAGTGTGTAGTTGCTGCCAAAAACGCTCGTTTTGACCTGATTTTTTGCACCACAGAAACTGCCAGTGCTGCGCCTTCCACAGGATCGGTCCCACTTCCGAGTTCATCAAACAATACCAAATCACCACAGGAACTCTCAGAGATAATATTTTTAATGTTTCGCATATGCGACGAAAATGTCGACAAGGACTGTTCTATTGACTGTTCGTCACCAATATCTGCATAAATACGGTCAAAAATATAGACCTCTACGCTTTGTGCCGGCAAATGAAGTCCTGCTTTTGCCATCAGACATAAAAGACCTATTGTCTTTAAAAATACTGTTTTTCCGCCTGTGTTAGGTCCCGTAACAACAATGGTATCACATTCGTTGTTCATCTGCACATTAAGCGGAATCATAACGGATTTCTCAATCAATGGATGTCGAGCATTTATAAAGGAAAGTTGTTTACTTTTGCTAAATGTCGGCGCACAACAATCTTCCGCTATTGCATATTTTGCTTTTGCAAAAATATAATCGAGTGATAGCACCACTTGATATGCCGCCTTTAAATTATCCGCACATTCGGCAATTTCTTCACTCAGTTGGGATAAAATACGAAGTATTTCGTTTTGTTCCTCTATTTCAAGTTTCTTTATTTTATTATTTTGTTCAATTACAAACAAAGGCTCAATAAATAATGTGTTCCCGCTGGCCGATGTATCGTGGAGTAAACCTGTAATATTGCCTTTGTTGTCCGCTTTTACGGGAATAACATATCGGTCAGAACGCAGTGTAACAATAGGTTCTTGCAAATGGGATGAAATATCAGGTGACTTAATAAATTTTTCCAGTTCATCTTTTATGGCACGACTTGACCGGATGATATTTCGACGAATTGTTAAAAGTTCAGCAGAAGCATCATCCGCAATAGCGCCGTTAGGAAGAAATGTTCGTTCGATTTTATTTAACAGCGCTTTGTCACAGTAAAGTTGCGAGAAATATAAATCAAGCACAGTTGTTTCAAATTTTTTGTCATCATAATATTCGCGCAAATCCCGATTGCTTTGCAAAAGTCTGCCAATTTCTCTAATTTCATCAACTGAAAGCGAAATTTGTTTTTGTGATTTTTGCAAAGATGAAAATATAGATTCCTCCATCGCAAACAAAGGCACATTAGGTTTATACAGCAAAAGTTTTCGTGCCGCTTCGGTATGTGTAAGTAAAGTGTTGGCACAAGGCAGGTCATATTCAGGTAAAAGCAATGACAATCGTTCTTTATTAATCGGACAAAGTGCATACGTTGCCACCTTCTGCATCACCTTAGGAAACTCAAGGGCTTGTACAGATTTAAAATAAAAGAAATTCTTTTTCATAATTCATCCTAAAACTTTATAAATTTCCAAAGCAGAAAAGCTTTGTTCCGTATGATATTTCAAATATTCTTCCGATATTTTTGAAATATTCAAAACAGATGATGGAGGCAATTTAAAAGAAAATACTTTTGAAGGAATTTGACCCAAAATATAAACTATAGCCTTAAGTTCCGAAGCCAACACCGTAAACGCCGGCGCTCTTGCTTCGGTCGGTAAACAGTTCGGGCAATACAAGCCACCATCTTCTACTGAAAATAACACGCCATTTTCATACGAGACATGAGCACAATGTTGAAGCGAGGGAGCAAAGCCGAGAAATGAAATTATCTTCCATTCAAAAACAGCTTTTATCTTGCAAATCTGCTCGGGTTTATTACTTAATAAATATAAAGCATTAAGCATCAAAGAACAAAGTTGACTTGCAAAATTGTTATTTTCTTCCTGCGTTACAAATAGGCAAAGTTGCGAAAAATAGCCGGCCAATGTTGCTGCCTGCAGATTACTTCTGAGGGCATAAAAACTTTCAAGAACCGTTGCACTATTTAAAGTATATTTTCCATTGTTTTCATATAAAACAAACTCACAATATGTATATAAATCCAGTAAATCCTTTTTCTTTCCACCAGATCTATAACGATTATCAAAAACCTGTATTCTGCCCTGCTGCTCACTCAAAATAAAAAGTAATCGATTTTCGTGAACAGTATCACTAATTTTTAAAATTACACCTTTTGTTTTTATCGTCATATTAATCTGTCAGATACGGCTCATCCGGCATTTCCTCCGGTGTCTGCCGTCGCTGTTGCGCCTCCGCTTTTAATTGTAAATATAATAAATATGCTTCCACATTTCCTGTTTGTTCAAAAATGTTCCATGCTTGCTCGTAATTCAATATAATCCCTCCACTATATTGTATGTTTCACTCTTAGTTTTTGCCAATAAGAGCAAAATACAAGTGGGAGGTTTTTCCTATTCTTTAAAACCTAATGCATTGAGGGCAGAAACATCATTTCTCCAATCTTTTTTGACCTTCACAAAGCAATCAAGAAATACTTTGCAATCATAGGTAAACTCAAGTTCTTTTCGAATTGATTCCCCGATTTTACGAAGAGTTTGTCCATTTTTGCCAATAATGATTGCCTTATGTGAATCACGCTCGCAAAATATTGTAATTGAAACTTTTACCAATCTCTCACTTTTTTCAAGAGATGTTAGTTGGACTGCTGTGCCGTGAGGAACTTCTTCACCGAGCAAATAAAGCATTTTCTCTCTTGCCATCTCACAAATCATTTGACTTTCATCCATATCGGTTACTTGTTCATCATCATAGTAAAACGGTGCGGGCGTTGCAAAGTCAAGTAAAATATTACGAAGCAAATCTACCCCGTCTTTTTTATAAGCACTTATGGGCACAATTTCATCAAAATTATATGCTTTAGAAAACGATGCAATGGTTTTAAGTACATCTTCCTTAGGACGCAAATCAATTTTATTAATAGCAAGCACCGTTTTCCCATTCAATCGTTTAAACATTCGTTCCTCGGCGGCGCGAACTTCATCCCCGGACTCTATCACCATCACTGTAACATCGGTTTCCTTAGCACTATCCTCTGCCACTTTAACCATATAACTGCCAAGTTTACTTTTTGCCTTATGAACACCGGGGGTGTCTAAAAACACCAGTTGTGTATCCCCATTTGTTAAAATTCCGGTGATACGATTTCTCGTTGTCTGTGCCTTAGGGGAAACTATTGAAACCTTTACCCCAATCAAAGCATTCAGCAATGTTGATTTCCCAACATTTGGCCTACCGATTAAAGTAATAAAAGCAGATTTTGTTTGACTCATCTGTCTACTCCCATATTTTTTAAAATTTCATCTTGTTTTTTAAACATAATATCTTCCTGTTCTTTTCCAAGTTCATGGTCATACCCAAGCAAATGAAGTGTGCTATGCACTGTTAAAAAGCAAACCTCTCTCAACAAAGAATGTCCATACTGCTCTGCTTGTTCTACGGCCCTTGGCAAACAAAGCACCATATTTCCAAGCAATAATGGTTGCTCCGAAACAACATCTTGCTTTGCATCCCCAGGATTTTCATATAAAGGAAACGAAAGAACGTCTGTAACTGTGTTCATGTTACGATATTCATAGTTAATTGATTGTATCGTTTGTTCATCTACAATCAACGCTTCGAGCGAGCAATTAAATTCAATTTGTTCGTAAAGAATAGTTGCATCAAAAGATTTTTTGATATATTTTTCCAGTTCTGTTTGCTTTTCAACTTCCCACTCAATTATAACATCATTTGTTCTCATCATATTTTTCGTAAGCTCCGATTATTTTTTGTACCAACGGGTGACGAACCACATCTTTTTTGTCAAATCGATGTATACCAATACCCTCAATATTGTCTAAAACTCGTAGTGCATGTTTTAGTCCTGACTGTGTACCGTGGGGTAAATCAATTTGCGTAACATCACCTGTCACCACAATTTTTGAGCGATAGCCAAATCTGGTCAAAAACATTTTCATTTGTTCTTTACTCGTATTTTGCGCCTCATCAAGTATTATAAAACTGTCCTCCAGTGTTCTTCCACGCATATATGCCAAAGGTGCAATTTCAATAATACCTTTTTCCATATACCGCTGAAACATTTCACCGCCCAACATATCATAAAGTGCATCGTAAAGCGGTCTGAGATAAGGGTCTACCTTATTTTGCAAATCTCCGGGCAAAAAGCCAAGTTTCTCCCCTGCTTCAACCGCTGGTCTGGTCAATATTATGCGCGAAACTTGTTTACTTTTAAGTGCATTTACTGCAAGTGCCACCGCCAAATATGTCTTACCCGTTCCTGCCGGTCCCTCACCAAAAGTGACAACATTTTGCAGTATGCTCTCAACATATTGCTTTTGCCCCAAACTTTTCGGTTTGATTGGCTTTCCTTTGTATGTGATACATAAACAATCGCTAAGTGCCTGCACAATATCATCTGCATCTTGCCCATCCAGTGAAAGCAGATAGCGAACTGTTTGTATATCTACAGGCTCACCATTTTGTATTAAATCAATCATCTTACCAATTACATAGATTGCTTTGTTCACTCCATCTTGTTCGCCACTTACAATCAAATTTCCTGCACGGCTTACAATGCGTACAGCACATCTTGCCTCTATGTTTTGGATATTTTCATCAAAAGTACCAAACAATGCATGTAAAATATCCTCATTTCCGATTGATATGATTCTCTCCATCAATTAATTATCCTCCATTTTGTGTTGACATACGAATATCTTTATAGGCAATATCCTCAATACATTGATACTGCGCCGTTAAAACCAAATCTTCCCCGTCATTTTTTTCCTTAATTGTCTTACTCACAATTTCCGTCTTAAACAAATATTCTTTTTCTTTATTAGTCAATTCAGCCATCGCAAGCATTTTCGCCTGCTCATACGGAATTTCTTTTTTAATAATATCAATGTCGGTATATGTTTCTTTATAAACAGAAAACGGAAGGGCAAAGTCTCCAATTTTAAAAACTTTTTTTCGTTCAGTTATATCATAATTATTATATGATATTTTCTTATTAAAATAAAGGGGTATTTTTAAATTAAATAAATTCAATGAATAAAATGATTTACTTTTTCCGGTAGGCTGATGAGTATTCTCATGCAGCAGTGCCCGACCCTCCAGTGTTCTGTATGTTTTAGCATAAATAGTGGCTAAGGAATGAACAATAATGCTTTCACCATAGCGGTCGACATACTCACGGCTCACCAACTTATCTCCTGCACACACTGAATCTCCCACCTTTACAAGAGGTGTACCGCTCGTTGTAATCATAGAAATAATTTGTCCGTCTCTTGCAGCATATATGTCACAGGGGGTGGTTAAATCATAAATCTCAATTTCTTTTCCTGTTCTCTCACGCAATTCAATATAAGCCGTAGTAAAGCGCATATTCACAGATACCCAAAAAACATCATCATTTCCAAGAAGAAATTCATTTTCTATTGCTGAAATGTCAAGTCCAAATCGCCTCTTTCCAAAGCCAAGTCCAAGTTTATTGAATTGTCTTATGATTTCATTTTCCGTTGTTTTTTCGTCACAACCTGACACCTTAATATCCCAAATAAAACAATTCAAAATTGCAAATAAAGTTAAAGTAAGCACCGCGCCAATCAATAGTCCCCACCGTCTTTGATATTTATGATAAAATAGCCAAATGCTTTTATGATGTATAACATCATATTCTGCGTGGTACCGAGCGCATATTGCTTGTAAAGTCTTCAAGTCTTTTTCATAAATTTTTACCTTTATACTTTGCTCATCAAATCTTTTTAGTTTCCAAAAATTCACACCGTTTCGATGAACAACATTTAAAATCTGTTCACATTGTGATGACTTGATTCTTACAACAATTATTCCCTTGAATAAATTTACAAATTTTGTTAACATGGTTCCTCCTATTCAAACACAATCGAATTAAAGTTACCACGAACAACTATAACATTTTCTAAAAACATATCTACCCTGAGGCGCTGTCCTTGAATTAAAACGGAGCGCTCCTTAACCTGAATGCGTACTGTGTCGTCACTATATTCTAAAATACCTTTTGCGCCTTCGATGACCAATTCTTTTTGTCCGAAGAGTTCCATATGACTTTGTGATGTAAACGCATATTCAGGCAAATTTAAGGCATGGACAAAGCCTTGCCAAGCCGAATACTTTTTATTTTTCATGGCGCAAAACTCCCGTTCTTTTTTAATTAAATGTATTATATATTTATCGTAAGGAGTGGGTAAATATGCGCTCACGATACAAAGTCCTTGTGGCAATTATCATTTTATTTATATTAATAATAATTTCTCAAACAGTTCGTTGCTCAATCCATAATTCGCTGATGCTTTGTGCACAATTCATAATACCGTCTCTGTTTCCGTTTTTTATAATAAGCGGCATACTTTTTGATTTCGGCATTGATTTAATATTTCCTCCTGCTCTTTGCTGTTTTATGGTTGGTCTGTTTTGTGGCTTTCCCATTGGAACAAAAAGTCTTTGCGAAAGTTACCGCAAACAAAATTTAAGTTCCGAGCAAGCCAATGCTCTTTTACTTTGCACCGCCAATGCTTCTCCGGGATTTGTAGTAGTTGCATTAGGAGAAGCAATATTAAAAAGCAAACAACTTGGATATTTGCTTTTACTTTGTCAAAGTATTAATGCTATATTTATATATTTATTAATAGTTCCAAAAAGTAAATTCAAAGCAACAAATTCAGTTACAAAAGATGTCTTAACATCACTCATTGATAATACAAAATCAGCAACTGAACAAATTCTTTTTGTATGTTCGATGACTATTGTGTTTGGAATTCCATTTGATGTCTTGAGACTCTTTTTAAAAGGAAATTTGATAAAATTATCAGCAATAATTGAACTTATACATGGTATCACTTTATTTGATAGTGAAAATTTGTTAATAATAGCATCAGCGTTAGGCTTTTCAGGACTTTGCATAATCTCTCAGTGTATATTTTTTATTAAAAAAACGGATTTACATAGTACTTATCTTATAATGGGAAAAATACAAGCGAGCATTACTCTCCCCCTCTTTGTAACATTGTTCATTAATATAGATTTGCGATATAAAATTGTATCGCTTATGATAATTCTTTTGACAAATATCGTCTTAATGTGTATAATGAAATACAAAGGGTGTGAAAACAA
>JAZRAZ010000075.1:0-4122 GCA_045634825.1 Eubacteriales bacterium
CCAAGCCCCACGGTCGTTTTGCACCCAACCGCTGCCCCTCATTTCTCCCGAACCGACCGAGAGGTGAAAATGATTGCCGTTTGCCCCGTCTTTGCCCTCCGAGAACATCTTTTGACCACGGGAAAACTCTTGTCCCACCCGCAGTTGTTTAAGGTCACTGTCCTCGATATGTTCAATCATAATGGTGACTTTGTCACTGCCGCACGGCATATCCACCTTGCCGACACTTTCCAGCCACACGGTGTTGACACCGCCGCCTCCGACTCCGTAGATTTTCTTAATCACCATTTTGTCGCAGGGACAGTAAAAGCCGTCCCGACCCGCATCGGCACCTGCCTCATCGATGGGATAGTCACGCGGTGCGCCTGCATAATGGTTGTAATGATTGCCCTGCTTATAGTTTTGTGTCAGACGCATCACCTTGCAGGGATACACTAAAAAATTGCTCATACGATTTCCTCATTTACGGTGATAATACTGTTTTCATCAATGTGCTGCGCGCACAGACGAATGTACTTGATAATAATTTGATTTGTGCCGCGCTTAAAGTAATAGCAAGGCTCGGAAATGTCCAACTGTTTTAAGTTTCCGTTTTCATCCCAAAGGGCAACCTTATCAACACTGCTGGCGTCGCTGAAATCGTCCACAAAGGTTTTAGAGGAAGCCAAACCAATGTGATTTTTTTCGGCATCATAGAAAGTGATACGTGCAAATTCATTTTTTTGAAAGGTAATCCCGGAAAAATATAACACCACCTGACCGCCCTGACGGTCGACGGTTTCGGGAACCGGGATAAAGCCGGTGGTCACAAAGCCGTCTTTGGATTGCACGGTATTCTCCGAAAGATAGGTATTCTCCTTATATCCTTTGCCCTCATAAATATTGCCCTGCTCATCGGTGGCAAGAGGCAACTGATTGGTGTAGTCGGAAAAATCGTAATTTACGGTACGGTCAATACCTGCACCGTAGTTGTCAAGGTAAACAACTTTACTGTTTAGGTCCACCGTTACCAGATTGAAAGAGGTGCGTTTGCCGTCAAGGTCCTCTTTATGATAGGTTTCGGGGGTGGCATACCGCTCATCTCCCGACCCCAGCGACTCGTTGGAACGGGTAAAGCAGGCGTTGGGAATCCCCATCTGAACGGCATCCATTTCTATTAAACCCATAGGGCGCATTTTCACCACCGAAAAAGAATGGGTGTGTCCGTGGAAATGCCCGATATAGTCGCATTTTATGTTGCGGTAATCGGCAAAGATACTCTCTGCGTTTGTCGAGTCCTGCATATAAATGTTGTGACTGATAAAACATTTCAAAACGCTCGCCGCATTTTCATCGGCACGACAGTCCAGCGGTTTGTGGGACATCGTCATCACGCTCCACCCGTTCTTGCCCTCCATATTGAGTGCCACGGTGGCAAACCACAGCAGTTGCTCATAAGAAAGCACGCCCTCACTTTCGGTATCCAGAACGATAACGCGTACCTTTTGCTTTTCAAAGTCCATATAGTAGTACTGCCCGTTTGACGACGGTAAAAGAGCGTCCAGCACATTCAGACTGACCGCTGTTCCCTCTTGGGAAGCGACATCGTGATTGCCCCGACAGTAAACTGCATTTTCCCCCTTAAAAGCACTGCAAAGTCGTTTGTAGGCTTTTATCTGGTCGGCGATTTTATCGGGAGCATCCTCTGCTCCGCCCCAGGCGACATCTCCCAGATCGGCAACAAAATCCACCTTCATCATTTTCAGCACCTCCGCCATCGCCTGACCGAGTTCGCGCGTGCCTTTGGTAATGAGTTCGTGGTCATTTTTCTGATGCACATCGCTGCTCACCAAAAAACGAAGAACACGCTGGCCATCGTGAGAGAGTGCCTTGTCCACCAGTTCACTTGCCCCCGCTATGACCGCTTCGGGCGTACCCGGGGACTGCGTTTCGGTAACAAAAGAAACGACTTTTTCCTCCAGCGTTTCCTGACGCTGACTGAGTTTGGATAAATTCGTCGCTCCGTCCTCGCCGATGATTTCATTGACTTTGTTCATCAGCATTTCGGCAGGTGCATCAAGAAACGCTTTCATTTCCGAGGCACTCATATTTGATATATCGGGCTGGTCGCGGTGCCAGCCAAAATCAGTTAATTTGAGTTGTTGCATCTATGTTTTCCTTTCGTTGTCTTACAATTTGCAAAAGACGCGCCTTGGGCACCGAACTGTCATCGTCCAGTGACGAGGCAAACTCCTCCAAAGTGATAATTCCCTTTTCCAGCAGCGCCGAAAGGGTTTGTTCTCTGGCATACTTTGAAAAAGGAGTCGTCGAGGTGGCATCGACGCGGATTAAAGGACGGAGTCCTTTGAGTTCGACTGCTGTAAAGGTTTCTCCGTTTACACTGTCAAGCCCGTAACAAACCCATAGTTTGTACCACACCGTCGCAATATCCTCTATAAATTTGCGATAAAGCGCCATATGTTCATTGAGCGGAATTTGCGCCTGGTCGCGCACTGCAATAATGGCGGCACCGCTGGCTTGCGTCGGGTCGATATTTCCGACCAATGCTCCGCCCGCACCTGCCAGTTCTCTGGTATATTGCAACATTTCGTCACCAATGGTCTTAGCGTCGTGACTCATCGGTGACGGGGTGACATACCCCACCGCCGCGTGTACATCGGCAATACTGCTGTCGCGCACCCCTATCGCCGAACCGACCTCTCCCAAGGCTTCGGGATTGTCGATTTTGTCGGTCGCATAGACAAGACGCGAATAAGCGGTCATCTTGGAATTGATGATACGGCGCGCAAGATTGCGGTTGAGTTCAATCTGATTGGCAATTAAAGGGCGCACCTCTCCGCGACCGCGCGCCGAGCCTTTTTTCTGTCCGGTAATCAGACTGACCACCGGATACACTCCCAATCCCTCAATGCGCTTTTCGGCGCCGAGAGAAACATACTTTGTATGTCTGGAAAAGACAATGTCCTGCCCGTCCTTGTACATATAGAGAAGGACACCGCACTTGCCGTCATCACTGCTGTTTTTTCGAGACGAAAAGAGGGTACTGTCAGCACTGTCACTGATGATTTTCTCTATTTCCTCCTCACCCAGTCCCGCACTCTCTGCCATCTTTTTGACCTCACTGACCGCACGGCGCTCGTAAAGTAAAAGATAGGGTTGACGCTGAATATCGGGTTGGGTTTCGTCCCCCAAAAAGATGTCTGTACTGTCAATGAGTTGACAGTCCCCGCGGTCGTTATATATGTAAAGATAACTTTCTCCCGCAATCGCACTCTCTTTGAGCGCACGCCAGCAAAGTGCATCCATTCCCAGCCGTTCCCACCACATTTGCGCGGTGCGGTTGAGCGCTTTGGTCAGACTTTGGGCGCGCTCCCCGCCACACAGGGCGGAAAAGTATATTTCCACCTGATTCATCGCAATGTTGGCAACTTTGTATTTGACGGTGGGGGCAATCAGATTGTAAATGGGCAGATTTTCCTCACTTTCCAGTCCCCACCATTGTTCTCCTTCAAAAAAACGGTATGCCTGCTCGACATCACTCTGCAACCCCATCTGCCGATGACGGCGCACCCCGTTTTCATATAAAGACCAAACTTGAGTTATTTGGTTCAACTCATCCTCTCCTTTCAGTTTGCCAAAGGAAACTTCACTTTCCTTGATATTTTTCAATCTTATCCAATAGCGCATCACTTTCACGGCGCTTTTTACCGACCTTCATCATCGGCAACACACGCCCTGCTTCTCCCTCTTTGCGCCCCAATCGGTAGAGCATCACGCCCAAAAGCGTTCCACACAAAATACTCGCAATTTCCATCATTTCCCCCTAAATATTCTTTCTTTTTCATCCAAACGGACAAATTCGTTTGCGCATAGCGCAACATCATTTGACCGCTTGCGGTCAACTTCATTTCGCCGAAGGCGAACTTCATTTGCCGAAGGCTACTTCATTTGACCGTCAGGTCAACATTTCCCCCTAATACAATTATAATGCCCTTTGCTCGCTGAGTTTTTAAACTCGGCAAAGAGCATTACAATGGTGTTGGGATTGCTTCAAATCCTCGCATTTGAAGCAATAAAGCCGCTTTTGCGGCTTATATAAAACGGACAAATCCGTTTTATCCC
>JAZRAZ010000076.1:0-1423 GCA_045634825.1 Eubacteriales bacterium
AGTTCATAATAAATGCACCGGTGGCTCAATGGATAGAGCATCGGATTCCGGTTCCGAGGGTTGGGGGTTCGAGTCCCTTCCGGTGTACCAACAAAAAAGCCTAATTTGTCTACCAGACAAATTAGGCTTTTTTGAATGATGTTTGCCTTCGGCAAATGATGTCGTTTCACTAATGATGACGGCTACGCCTAATGATGTCGCTTCGCTAATGTATTGGGCAAACATCGCATCATTGCGACCAAAGGAAGCAACATCATTATGCGAAGCATAACATCATATCACCGAAGGTGAGGCATCATTGAAATATGATGCGTTTTATGATATAATTAATAAAAAGGAGGCGATTATGTGAAGGAAAACAAGCTCGCCGAACTGTCAATGGAATTCTCTGTGGATATTATAAATCTTGTTAAGCATTTGAAATCTAACCACGAATCTATCATCTCCAACCAAATCGGCAGAAGCGGCACAAGTATTGGTGCCAATATTCACGAAGCGCAGTACGCGCAGGGCAAGAAAGATTTTATTTCCAAACTTGAAATTGCCTTGAAAGAAGCGAGCGAAACAGGCTATTGGCTTGAATTGCTACGTAAGACCAACTACATTGACGAACAATCGTATAAAGCACTTTCTGCCAAATGTACATCTTTACGTGTAATGTTGATCGCATCCTGTAGAACAGCAAAGGAGAATACGAAATGAAAAGGTTGCTGTGTATAGTAACACTCTGTTCACTCATCTTTTCTTTGTCTGCTTGTGGTGGGATGTCGGTATCCAATAAAATGTATAATGAGATTTCCGATTACGTAACAGGAAATATGAATTCGTTTTCTCCGGCAGAAGAAAACGAATTCTATGATTACAAAACAACGGGACTTAGCATTGGTGGCGTGTATTACGGATATTATTACTCTGCCGCAAATGAGACCCTGCTACCAGATTTTTATGGCGGCAATGACTTAGAAAAAATCCAAAATGATATGCACGAGGCCGATGGCGGCGTGTATTTTGGGAAACCCAACAACGGCACGGATTGGTGCTTTATAAAGAAGATTTCTGATAATTGGTATTATTATGAGTTGCACTGGGCATAAATCAAGCCCTTTGCATACTTTTTGCCTTTTTTATCCCTACTTACGCTACTTTTGGTATACCGGAGGGAAAGGACTCGAAAGGGCGGCCGAGCGAAGCGGGCTAAAAACTGTCCGGGGGACAGTTTTTAGCCCGTGGGAGAGTCCTCTGATTTTCGGACGCATCCGGTACGGATGTGGACGAAAGTCAGAAACAAGCACAGCACACGAGGCCCTTTCATTAAAAATGCAGTATAACCGGTGAAATCATCCACGGGTCGATGTGGAGTCCGCCCGGTTGACCGCAAGTCCAACTTGCGGTTGTGCGGCAGGATCGGGGTGGCACAACCAAT
>JAZRAZ010000077.1:0-1433 GCA_045634825.1 Eubacteriales bacterium
ATATTTTTTATCTCGGCAGGGATTGCCTACTTTGCCGAAAGCCGATGGCTTGATTGCTCCAAAAGTGGCAAAAAGGTCTGCCTTGTCGCCCTGCTCGCAGTTGCCCTGCTTTTTATAGTTTTTACCTATTATCCCCCGCACATTCCGCTGTTTTTAGACCCCATTACCAAAACCTTTGGCATTTAAAAAAGTCAACCCGAGAGGGTTGACTTTTTAAATTGAAAGCAAAAACATCAGTCCGCATGCCAGCAAAAACAGTAGAATACCCACATTGAAAATTGCCGTCACAAGCGGGCTGGCGAGTTTGACCTGTCCGCCCATCAGCCGTGTCTTTTTCATTTTCCGAATCAACAAAATAAAGCCGAGTACCGCAATTCCGAACATCCAGAAACTATATAAAAAGTATACAATCGTTCCAATCGGGTTTTCCACCAACAGCCGAATGATGTCCCCTTCGGCAAGCGCGGCGGCATCTAACAGAGAGATAATCTCACTTGTCACCAATCCGCCGAGCAGATTAAACAGAGCGTGCAGAATAATGGTGTAAAGCACTTTTCCTGTACGGCAATAAACAAAGGCAAACAGTGCGCCCACCAACGCTGCATAGAAAAACTGATAAAAATTGCCGTGAAAGGCGCCGAACAACAGCGCGCTTAAAACGATGCACACCTTTTCACCGTACGGATACAGTGCATCAATGAGCAGTTTGCGGAATACCAGTTCCTCAAAAATCGGTGCCAGTATCACCACGAACACCAGTGTCACCAACGGAGAAGTACCCTCCAAAAGCCCCTCCAGCGCATTTTCCGGCATACTTCCCTCAAAAAAGGAAATCACAGTATTGAGAATGTTGCCGACCCAGTTGCCGATATAGGACAGCGCAAAGCACATCGGCAAAAAGGAAATCAGTTCTCCAAAGCGCATTTTGTTTTTGGGCGGCACCCCAAAGGTATTGAGTCTTAATAAAACCACGGCATACGGTACTGCCAGCAAATAATAGGGCAGATAATACACCGCAAAATACACCCACGGATTTTGCATAAGAGCAGGAAACAGCATACTTGCCGCCGCCGCACAAAGCGATTGCAGCAGTACCGACAATACCATAAAGAAAAGCAAAGAGGCACCAATCAGACTGATATGCCGTCTTGCCGATTTTCCGTTTTGTTGCACAATTCTCACCTCAAGAAAAGTATATAATAATTCGGAACGGTTTACAATACATAAATTGAAATATGTTGTTGCAAGCGGCAAAAAGATGTGATATACTTGCATTATTACTCAAAAAATGAAGGTAAAAATTATGAAACTTACAGACATTCGTTCGCTTTATGCACAAGCGGAAACTTATTTTGATACCGAAGTGACCGTCGGCGGTTGGATTCGCACCAACCGTGACTCCAAGAGTTTTGGTTTCATCACTCTGGCAGACG
>JAZRAZ010000078.1:0-1376 GCA_045634825.1 Eubacteriales bacterium
GGGGATGTGTGCATTTAGGGGTAGAGAATGTCCATAAAGTCGGGGCTATCGGTAAAGCGGGATACCTGTGGGAAACCGCCATTGTCGATGAACACGGCGCTCCCGTTGCCAAAGGGGAAGTGGGGGAACTGATTGTCAAAGGCCCCGGTGTGATGAAATGTTACTATAAAAACAAACAAGCCACCGACGAAGTGCTCAAAGGCGATTGGCTTTACACGGGCGATATGGCAAAAGAGGACCCTGACGGTTTTATCTTTTTGGTAGACAGAAAGAAGGATGTCGTCATTTCGGGAGGCGAGAATATCTATCCCGTTCAGATTGAGGACTTTTTGCGTGCCCACGCTAAAATTAAGGATGTGGCGGTCATTGGTTTGCCCGACGAGCGTCTGGGTGAAATCACCGCCGCCATCATTGAAGTGAAAGAAGGGGAGCAGTGTTCAGAACAGGAAATCAACGATTTCTGCAACACGCTGCCGCGCTACAAGCGCCCCCGAAAGATTATTTTTGCCGATGTACCCCGTAATCCAACCGGCAAAATTGAAAAACCCGTGCTTCGAGAGAGATATTGCAGTGGCTCTTTGGTGGAAGCACAAATAAAATAGAGAGAAGGAACCCCGAATGTTTATCAAAATAACAATGCTCATCGTCTTTTTTGCGGTGATGTTGGGCGTTGGATTTTACTGTAAAAAACACGCTACCAATGTAAACGATTTCGTCTTAGGCGGCAGAAATGTCGGCCCGTGGCTGACGGCGTTTGCCTACGGCACCTCGTATTTTTCAGCGGTAGTATTTGTAGGATATGCAGGTCAGTTTGGCTGGAAATACGGTGTGGCTGCCACCTGGGCAGGCATTGGCAACGCTTTGCTCGGCTCCCTTTTGGCTTGGCTTGTACTGGGGCGTCGCACCCGCATTATGAGTCAGCATCTGGGGGCTGCCACCATGCCGCAGTTTTTCGGCAAACGCTATGACAGTCAGGCGCTGAAAATCTACGCCAGCGCCATTACATTTCTGTTTCTGATTCCCTATACCGCCTCTCTTTATAACGGTCTTTCCCGTCTGTTTGAAATGGCTTTTCATATTGATTATGCCGTTTGCGTCATCGTAATGGCGGTATTGACGGGCATTTATGTCATCGTCGGTGGCTATATGGCAACGGCAATCAACGACTTTATTCAAGGCATTATAATGATTTTCGGCATCTTGGCGGTCATTTGGGCGGTACTTGCCTCCAAAGGCGGACTGCTCTCAGCGCTGGATGCGCTCTCTCAAATCAGTGATACAGGTGCTCCCAAGGGCTCGTTTGCCTCGCTGTTTGGTCCCGACCCCGTCAGTTTGCTGGGGGTTGTACTGCTGACCTCGCTTGGCACCTGGGGACT
>JAZRAZ010000079.1:0-8829 GCA_045634825.1 Eubacteriales bacterium
ACGATCCGACTTAGTAGCACCTTTTTACCTTTACCGAACATAGAACATATATCCTTCATCAGCAATTCTTTGAATTGGGAGTGAGCCACTGCCAATACCACAGCATCCATATTCTCTACTGTGTTTATATCAACAAATTCAATATCGTAAAGATGTTTGGCTTCTTTTGGGTCCGCTACAGGATCGGCGACAACAGGGGTGATACCGTATTCTCGGAGTTCATTTATAATATCTACAATTTTCGTATTTCTCGTATCCGGACAATTTTCTTTAAAAGTAAAGCCTAAAATCGCAACATTTGCTGTACTTAGTGACTTATTTGCGTTAATAAGATTTTTAACAATATTTTCAGCCACATATTTTCCCATATTATCATTAATACGACGTCCTGAGAGAATTATCTGAGAATGGTAACCTAGCATTTCCGCCTTATATGTAAGATAATAGGGATCAACACCAACGCAATGCCCGCCAACAAGACCGGGATAATAATTTAAAAAATTCCATTTAGTGCTGGCAGCCTCAAGGACAGATTTTGTATCAATCCCTAGCTTGTTAAAAATGATAGATAGTTCATTCATAAAAGCGATGTTAATATCTCTTTGGCTGTTTTCAATAACCTTAGCCGCCTCTGCAACCTTAATTGACTCGGCTTGGTGAACACCTGCTTGAACGACAATTTCATACACCTTAGTTATCTCGTCCAAACTTTCCTCATCCATACCCGAAACAATTTTAACAACCGTCTCAAGCCTATGTTCCTTATCACCGGGATTAATGCGCTCAGGGGAATATCCAACTTTGAAATCTATACCACATTTAAGCCCTGATTCATTTTCAATAATTGGAACACAAACTTCTTCGGTAACACCGGGATAAACGGTAGATTCAAAAACGACAATACTGCCCTTGGAAAGATTTCTGCCAACAATCGCGCTAGCAAGTTCAATTTGGCTTAGATCGGGGGTATGGTCATCATTTACTGGGGTCGGAACAGCAACAATATGAAATTTAGCTTCGCGAAGTTTTGTTTCATCAGCAGTAAATTCAACTGTTGAATTTTTAATTACATCGTCACCAACTTCGTTGGTGGGGTCGATACCACTTTTATAAAGTTCAATTTTAGCCTTATTTAAATCGAACCCTATAACCTTAACTTTTTGAGCAAATGCAACAGCAATCGGCATACCAACATAGCCGAGACCAATTAACGATATTTTTTCTTCACCATTTAAAAGTCTTTTATATAAATTCATTTTTACATTACCAATATTTCAAGTTTGGGTTAAATTATTCCCATAGTTTTCATAATGGAATTATTAACTTTACGTACATCGAACTTATCCATTGCGATTTGTCTGCTATGTTTTCCCATCGAAATTAGTTTTTTTGGATTTTTGATAAGATGAATCATCGCATTCACCAAACTCGACACATCCTTAACAGGAACAAGCAGACCATTTATTCCGTTTACTACAGTTTCCTTACAACCAGGAACATCGGTAGTTATAATTGTTCTGCCACAAGACATTGCTTCCAAAACAGTTTTAGGTGTTCCTTCTCTATATGAGGGTAAAACAAATACACTGGATTGCTCGATAAAGGGAATAACATCGCTTTGTTCGCCGTGATATTCCACAACATTGTCTTTCAAATACACATCCAATTCATCATAAGTAAGTGAAGAAGCATTCGTATCAAATGGACCAACAAGCATAAATTTCACTTCAGGAAATTGTTCCTTTACAATTCTTGCAGCCTCCAAATACTCCACTATTCCTTTATCTTTTATGAGACGACAAATAGACAAAAAAGTAAAATTGTCCGGCAATGGTTTTACCGCAAATTTTTCCACGTCAACCCCAGAACCGTTAATAATTACTGTTTTTTCTTTAGGAATAATTTTAAGGGAGGAAAAAAGTAATACATCATCCATGTTTTGAAAAAAAACTTTTTTGTTATATTTGAGCGCTGCCCTGTACTCAATTTTCATGACAACTCGTAGAAACTTTGACAAAAATTTCTGTGAAATAAACACAGAACCACAACCGGCTATCAAAGAATAAATCTCTTTAATTCTAAGCGAAGCGGCTGCAAGTGAACCATAAATAACCGTCTTTGCCTGATACGCAAAAATCTTATCCGGTTTTATTTCTTTTAAAATTTTTCTAAGTGATAAAAAAGTTTTAACATCACTTAAAGGATTAATGCCATTTCGCGATATATGCGCTTGTTTATAAACTATATTATTTTCACTAAATTTGTGACTCCACCGCTCTTCCGGTTCATTTCCAATAGCATAAACTGTATAGCCTTTAGCAATAAAGTCCCTCATCATATCCATTCTGAACCAAAAGAATGATGGGGTATGGCTTGACAAAACCGCAACATTCATTACCGAATTTCATTTTCTCCCACTAAAACTTCCTGTTTACCCTCAACATAACCTTTCTTTGTAATTACTGCTGAGATTGTGCCGAAGAAGCACTTAACATCCATCAAAAACGAAAGGTTTTTGACATAGTCTCCATCAATTTTAGCCTTCACAGAAATAGCAAGTTCATCTCTTCCGCTGATTTGAGCAAGCCCGGTAAGGCCGGGAACAACATCATTAGCACCATATTTATCACGCTCTTCGATTAAATCATATTGATTCCAAAGTGCAGGTCGTGGGCCTATAATGCTCATATCGCCTTTGAGAATATTAAATAACTGAGGAAGTTCATCAAATGACATTTTACGCATAAATTTTTGCCAACTCGTCATATATGCTTCACTATCTTGCAGCATGTGCGTTGGCATATCGTGTGGTACATTTGTTTTCATAGAACGGAATTTATAAATCGTGAAATGTTTTTTATGTATACCGACTCGCTTTTGTTTGAAAAGCACGGGACCTTTTGAATCAATTTTAATGATCAGTGCAATTATTAGCATTGGAAGTGCTAAAAAAACAATTCCAAAAAAAGAGAGAACCACATCAATTAATCTTTTAAAAAAGTTTTTATACATACTTCATCTTCCCAACTAACTCAAATATATTTATAACATTATTGCATAATATTATATTTTAAGTATAATTTATTTTCTTTGTGGTGTCAACATAAAAGATATATTAATTTAAATAAAACTATAACAAATAAAATATTTTTCTTGACAATAAAATATTTTATGGTATTATTATTTAGTATCCTTGTCCCACAGTGATGGGACCTAATGTCCAAAAGGAGGTGTAATTATGGCTGAACTGCGTAAATATGAAACAGTTTTCATTGCCAGACCTAACTTGACCGAGGAGGAGTTTACCGCTTTGCTCGAAAAAATCAAGAAATTGATTGAGAAAAACGGCAAAATCGAATCCGTCGAGGATTGGGGCAATAAAAGACTGGCGTATCCCATTGAGTTCATCAATGAAGGACACTATGTTTTGATTAACTTCGAAGCACCGGTTGACTTCCCTGCTGAACTTGAACGTGTTTATAACATCACGGATACCATTATGCGCTCCCTGACCGTAAGCAAAGCAGAAAAGTAAGGAGGTACGAAAATGATCAATAAAGCAATCTTAATCGGAAGACTTACTACACAACCAGAGCTTAAAAAGACTCAGTCCGGCGTTTCCATTTGCAGCTTTTCAATTGCTGTCCAAAGAAATTACAAAGGAACCGATGGTAATTATCCCACCGATTTCATTAATATTGTTACTTGGAGAAACACCGCTGAATTTGTATGCAAATTCTTTACAAAAGGACAACTGATTGGAATTGTTGGTTCTATTCAGTCCAGAAGTTACGAGGACAAGAACGGCAATAAGCGCACAGCCATTGAGGTTGTGGCCGAAGAAGCCCAATTTGTTGAATCCAAACGGGAGTCAACGTATGCAGAACCACAAGAATTCAAAGCGCCCCCGATTGCCGGAGGCAATGATGTTGAATTCGAAGAAGTTGAAGACGATGACCTCCCCTTCTAATTTTATATGGAGGTAAACTTTCATGGAGAAAGAAAGAAGCTTTAGAGCTAGAAAACCCAGAAGAAAAGTTTGTTCTTTTTGCGTAGACAAAGTGGAAGCTATTGACTATAAAGATATCGCCACTTTAAAGAAGTATGTTTCTGAAAGAGGAAAGATTCTTCCCAGACGCGTTACCGGCACCTGTGCAAAGCACCAAAGAGAACTGACCGAGGCAATCAAGAGAGCCCGTCAGATTGCACTTCTGCCCTACACAAACGATTAATTTTAAAAAACCGATGTGCCCTAGCACATCGGTTTTTATATTTATATCACTTATTCTGCATTATCTAAAAAACAAGATCTTAATTTTAAGAGTGCTTTCTTTTCGATACGAGATACGTAACTACGCGAGATAGACAGTCGCTTGGCAACTTCGTTTTGCGTATGTGGCTTTGTATCAAAAAGGCCATACCGCAAAGAAATAATCATTTTTTCACGAGGTTCTAAAACTTCAAGATACTTATATATTTTTCTGGTTTTATTTTTAAGTTCAATTTTATCAAGCAAATCATCATTATCGCTCATAATATCTTCAAAAGTAAGTGAATTTCCATCCTTATCTGTTTCCAGCGGGTCGTTTAAGAAAACTTCTCCGGATAACTTTTTCTGACTTCTGAAATACATTAACACCTCATTTTCAATACACTTTGCACAATATGTAGAAAGTCTTGTTTTCTTGTTTTCTTTATAGGAATTCACGCCTTTAATTAAACCAATTGTTCCTATAGAAATTAAATCCTCTTGTTCTACCGCTGTACTGTAATATTTTTTCATAATATGAACCACCAGCCTTAGATTTCTCTCAATCAAGATATCCTTAGCCTTTTCGTCCCCTTTTTGATATTGTTCAAGGTAATATTTCTCTTCTGCCTCCGTCAACGGTTTTGGAAAAGAAGACCCCCCTGAAATGTAAAGCATCAAAAACATAAAGTTTTCAAAAAGAGGTTGCAACAAACTTAACATTTAATCACCCAAAATAATAAATCACAGAAATATTTATTTCTGTGATTTATTTATATGATTGATATAGTTTGGGCTATGTCATTATTTAAAGACTCTGTATTTTGCACGTAAAATTGCACCGGTATTTGCTGTCAAAAGTGAAATTTTTTCATAAAAATCATATTCACAAAGGGGCGAAAGAATAGCAACGAAATCTCTATCTTGAGACACTATTTGTTCAACACCAAATTGCTCCAGAATAGCCTTCTCAAAGGCTTTAATGTTTTGACAAGAAAACCTGACATAAAAAGCGCTTTGTTCCATTTTGAAATCAACAACCATATTCTCTTGCTTTTTATCCCAAAACAAATATTTTCTGGCAGTCCTATGTTTGCAGCAATCAATTACATCAGCAACCACAGCACTTGCAGTAGGTAATTTGCCGGCTCCGCGACCATAGAACATTGTTTCTCCAACCGCATTCCCCTCTACAACTATTTCATTAAATACACCTTGCACCGCTGATAAATTGGCACTGTTTTCAAGCAAAAACGGTGCTACAATAATATAAACCTTGTCATCACTCTTACGGGATACTACACCTAACAGTTTAATAGTATATCCAGCATTATTTGCATATTTTACATCAATTAAATCAAGGTTACGTATGCCCTCGGTCTGCACAGAATTAGGATCAATATGATAGCCGTATGCTAAAGAACCCAAAATTGCTATTTTACGACATGCATCCAATCCATCAATATCTGCTGATGGATTTGCTTCTGCATATCCATGTTCTTGTGCCTTTTTTAAGGCAACAGAAAACTCATCTCCATCAGAAATCATTTTCGATAAAATATAATTTGTAGTTCCGTTTAAAATACCATATATACGGTCAATCTGATTAGCGGCAAGACATTGGGACAAAGGACGAATAATAGGTATACCGCCGCCCACCGATGCCTCAAACATAAAATTGACATTCTTTTCTTTGGCAAGTTGCAATAACTCGTGACCATATGTTGCCACCAATTCCTTGTTGGAGGTAACCACACTCTTTCCAGCGTCCAAAGAGCGTTTTACAAAAGAATATGCAGGATTCAATCCACCAATCACTTCAACGACAGTTTCAATCTCCTTGTCGTGCAAAACCTGTTCAAAATCATTAATTACCAGTTTTTCAAATAGATCGCCCGGGAATTCACGAATATCAACAATATACTTAACCTCAATTTTTTCTTTTGCATTTTTAGCTATAGATTCAGCATTTTTGAACATCAATTCAACAACGCCGCTCCCAACGACGCCATACCCTAAAACAGCTATTTTCATCATTTTACTCCTTTGCAACAACATCAGCCCTTAAAACGCCGTCAATGTTTAAAATATAGTTGAGCATTTCTTGTAAATCAACGCTCATAGATTCAGTTGTTATTGAAATCGAAACCGGCGCAACTCCATCAATAGGGATATTTTGGTTAATCGTCAAAATACTTGCACCGACGCCTGAAAGATGTTGCAAAATTTTAGACAAAACACCTACAACATCTAACAATAACATATTTACTGTTACAATTTTTTGAGCATTTTTCTCTGTAAATATTGAAATATAATCTTTATACTTATAATATACAGCTCTTGAAATGCCAATTTGCTTTGTTGCCTCGTTTACGGTTTTACATCTTCCGCTTTGTAAAAGTTTCTTTGTGGCTACAACTTTTTCAAAAATTTTGGGCAACACATTTTTATCAATTATATAATAACTATCACTCATAATGTTTCTCCATTACAGGCATTTGTTTTTTGAACATAGACATTATACCATCACAAAAATAAAAATGCAACAGATTTAACAAAATATGTTGCATAAGTAATTATCTGTGTTAAAATATAAGAATAAAGGAGGTTGCATATGTTAACTGATAAAGATAAAAAGAAACTTAGTTTTATTATTAGGTTAGTTTATTTAATTGCTATTATCGGATTAATCTATTTCTTTTTGAGATATGCTTTTTCTTGGACGTTACCTTTTGTAATTGCATTTGCAATTAGCATTATATCTGAGCCGATTATTAAAATTTTTACACTAAAACTTCATTGGAAACGGTCGGTTGCATCAACATTAGTGATTGCGCTAATTTTAATTGCAACTGGTCTTTTAGTCGGACTGTTATCTACAACTTTATTCGCTGAAGTTAAAGCAATTTTAAGTAACATTGATCTATACCTTGATAAAGCAGTAAACTACATTCAAGCAATACCCGCCAAATATGGCCATATGTTTAACGGAAGGTTATCTGGTATAATCAATGAGTGTATCAATTTTGTAAAAAATTACGACTATAGCAATTTATTATCCGGTTCACTTGGTAGCGGAGCATTAAAATATGCCGGTTCCTTAATATCATCCCTTCCTTCCACCTTGGTATTTATTATCGTAACGGTTGTAGCAACCTTTTTTATGTCTGCTTCCCTCCCGGAAATCAAAAAATTTGTTTTGCACCAATTTAACAACAACACCAAAGAATTAATTCTAGATATCAAATATTATTTCATTAATACCGTAGTTAAATACTTAAAATCGTATTTCATCCTTTGGATGATTACCTTTGCTGAATTATCAGTTGCCTTTTTAATTTTTGGTTTCAAGCCTCCGGTAACATTAGCATTTGTAATCTCATTGGTAGATATTCTCCCTATATTTGGTGTCGGAACAGTGCTTATTCCATGGTTTATTATAGAACTGATTTTGGGAAATCCTATTCGAGCATTAATCATTATAGGAATTTATCTTGTAGTAACAATTATCAGGCAAACATTGGAACCTAAAATCATTGGTGACCATGTTGGTTTACTTCCAATCGTCACTCTTTTCTGTATCTACATTGGACTTCAACTGTTTGGTATTTTAGGAATGTTTATGCTTCCGATTTCCGTAACAATAATTAAAAACTTGCAAGAAAACAAAAAAATAAAAATTTGGAAAGATTAAAATGTCATAAAATGAGTTCGGACATAATGCCGAACTCATTTTCTATACAATCAGAGATAAAATATGCGCCTTAAAGAAATCTTTAAGGCGCATATATTTTATTAGTTTACTAAAGCCACTTCAGTATCTTTGTCAAACAAGTGAATTTTATCCAAATCCAAAGTAACAACGATCTTGTCATCAGCTTTTGCTGTTGTAGTAGGTGCAACACGTGCTGTGAATTTAGAACCGGATACATCCAGGTACAGATAAGTTTCAGCACCCATCAATTCAGCAACTTCAACATCAGCATTAATGATGGATGAAGACATCTCTTTAAGATATCTCTCCTCATCGTGAACATGTTCAGGACGAATACCCAAAACAACAGTCTTACCAATATGCTCTTTTACAGCATCGTTAATTTTGCTTTCGGGCAATTTCAAACTGTTGCCTGCAAACTCAATGTAAAGTTCTCCATCTTTATCAACCAAATCAACATTAACAAAGTTCATTTGTGGTGAACCGATAAAACCGGCAACAAACATATTGCAGGGATACAAATACAGATTCTGAGGAGTGTCAACCTGTTGAATAAAGCCGTCTTTCATAACAACGATACGCGTAGCCATTGTCATAGCTTCCGTCTGATCGTGAGTAACATAAATAAAGGTAGTTGCTAAATTATGATGGATTTTGGACAACTCAGTTCTCATCTGGGCTCTCAGTTTAGCGTCCAAGTTAGACAACGGTTCATCAAGCAAGAATACCTTGGGTTCACGAACAATAGCACGACCAAGCGCAACACGCTGACGCTGACCACCGGACATAGCCTTAGGCTTTCTGTCGAGCAAATGAGTCAAATCCAGAATTTTGGCTGCTTCTTCTACGCGACGTTTGATTTCAT
>JAZRAZ010000080.1:0-1316 GCA_045634825.1 Eubacteriales bacterium
AACAAACTGCCCGTCTGGGAAATGAGTTGCAAGGAGGATGCCGAAAAGATATTTCAGACCTCCCTTGCGCGTTGCGGAGTGGAGTATTTTGATTACTATATGCTTCATTCCCTGACCGATGATAAAATTGAGGATTTGGACCGTTTTGATTGTTGGAACTTTTGCCGTAAGAAAAAAGCCGAGGGCAAAATCCGAAACTTCGGATTTTCCTTTCACGGCAGTCCCGAGATGCTGGAAAAATTGCTTACCAAGCATCCCGAGGTAGATTTTGTGCAACTGCAGATTAACTATATTGATTGGGACAACGGCGTGATTGCCTCGGGCAAATGCTACGAAATTGCCCGTCGGCATAATAAACCGATTATCGTAATGGAGCCCGTCAAGAGCGGCACACTTGCCAGTCTAAAACCCGAAGCGGCAGGACTATTGACGGAAGGCTCTGCTGCCTCTTATGCCCTGCGCTTTGCTGCCACACTTCCCGGTGTTATGATGGTGCTTTCGGGTATGAGTAACGAGGAACAAATGCAGGATAATCTCACCACTTTTGATACTCTCAAAGAACTGGATGAAGGGGAAAAGGGGGCCCTTGCCAAAGTCAGCGAGATTATGCTGGGCAGTGCGGTGGTCGGGTGCACGGCTTGTCGATATTGTGTAAAGGGTTGTCCGATGGAGATTCCCATTGATAAAATCTTTTCTGCTTATAACCGCGAAATGCTAACAGGTAATGCAAACGAGCGGTATCAAAAAGCAGTCAAAGGGAAAAACGGGGCGTCTGCCTGTATTGCCTGCGGTGCGTGCGAAGATGTTTGCCCTCAACATCTGCCGATTATTGAAACACTGAAAAGTGCAACAGAAAAATTTGAAAAATAAATGAAACGGGGTCACAACTGAAAGTTGTGACCCCGTTTATATTATTCGTTTTCCTGTGTTTCAGGTTCCTCGGTGGCAGGGTTTAAAAGATTTTCAAACTGCTCACCTGTCATTTTCTCATTTTCCAAGAGATAAGCGGCAACCGCGTCGAGTTGGTCGCGATGCTCTGTTAAAATGTCCAGCGCTTGCTTGTAGGCTTTTTCTACCAGACCTTTGATTTCGTCGTCAATGGCAGAAACCGTCTTTTCCGACCACTTGTTCTGTGTGGAGAAATCACGGCCAAGGAATACTTCCTGTTGGTCACTGCCATAAAGGATGGGACCTAAGGAATCGGAAAAACCGTATTTGGTGACCATCGCTTAGGCAAGGGCAGTAGCGCGTGGAATATCACTGCAGGCACCTGTTGAGGTATCATCCAGCGTAAGTTTTTCACTGGCGCGTCCGCC
>JAZRAZ010000081.1:0-4695 GCA_045634825.1 Eubacteriales bacterium
GGTTCCTGCCTTTACACCTCGCTCCAGCGCAGCATTTACCGCCACTGTCGGAAAGATACAGGTTGAAAAGTGTATGGATAATTATTCTGTTGGAATGCGTGTGCGTCATAAAGCGTTTGGTGACGGTGAGGTTTTGAGTGCCAGAGATATGGGAAATGATACACTGCTTGAAATTAAGTTTGACACATTTGATTTGCCCAAAAAACTTATGGCAAACTTTGCCAAATTGCAAAAAATTTAGAGTAGGCAGTATTAATTTGTATTCCCTTGATTGACATTATAGATTTAAGATGTTATAATACTAAAAAGCGATGAAGGAAAAAGTAATCTGTAAATGGCTTTTCTTAGAGAGAGATGCACTTTGCTGAAAGCATCTTGTAAGGCTGTCAGATGAAGACCATTCCTGAGCCGTAGGATTGAAACTAAGTATGTCCTGCCGTATTTCTGCGTTAAAGAATTAGAGTGAAACTCAAGGTGGAACCGTGTATTTATGCACCCTTGACGGCTTATGCCGTCAAGATTGTTTTGATTATTTTAGAGGAGAACAAAAAAATGAAAATCATTAACAATGATGGTAGTGTGATACAGTGTCCGGAAACCGAGGAACTTCATGTGATTCGTCACTCTGCAGCGCATATTATGGCGCAGGCGATTCAAAGATTGTACCCGCACGCCCGCTTTGCTTACGGACCTGCCACAGATAACGGATTTTATTATGATGTCGATTTGGGGGAAGACAAATTATCCGATGAAGATTTGCAAGCGATTGAGCAGGAAATGCGTAAAATCGTCAAAGAAAATCTTCCTATCAAACCCTATATTTTACCGCGCGATGAGGCTATTAAACTGATGCAAGAGCGTGGTGAAATTTATAAAGTTGAGCATATCGGTGATTTGGCAGAAGATGCACCCATCAGTTTTTATCAGCAAGGTGACTATGTTGATATGTGTGTAGGTCCTCATCTTTGCTATACAAAAGCACTCAAAGCATTTAAAATTATGGCACAGAGTGGCGCTTACTGGAAAAACGATAAAAACAACAAGATGCTGACCAGAGTAAAAGGTATTGCTTTCCGCAATAATGAAGAACTGGAAGCATATTTGAAACTGCTCGAGGAAGCCGAAAAGCGCGACCATCGCCGTATTGGAAAGGAAATGGGGCTCTTTATGATGAATGAGGAGGCTCCTGGATTTCCGTTCTTTTTGCCCAAAGGCATGGCGCTTAAGAATGCCTTGATTGAGTATTGGAGAGAAATCCATACTCGTGAAAATTATCTTGAAGTTTCTACACCGCTGATTATGAATCGTCATCTTTGGGAAACCAGTGGTCATTGGGATCATTACAAGGATAATATGTATTCCACCAACATTGATGAAGAAACATTTTGCGTCAAGCCGATGAACTGCCCCGGTGGCGTTTTGGTGTATCGCAATCAGCCGCACAGTTACCGCGAACTGCCGATGAGAGTGGGTGAACTCGGACTGGTTCATCGTCACGAACTGAAAGGCGCTTTGCACGGATTGTTCCGTGTTCGCTGTTTTACACAGGATGATGCCCACATTTTTATGCGCAGAGAACAGATTACCGACGAGATTATGAATGTTGTTCATATGATCAATGAGGTATATGAGAAGTTCGGATTTAAGTATTTTGTAGAACTTTCCACTCGTCCTGAGGACAGTATGGGAAGTGACGAGGATTGGGAAGCAGCCACCTCTGGCTTGAAAGAAGCACTGGAAAGATTGGGCTTGCCCTATATTGTCAACGAAGGAGATGGCGCTTTTTACGGTCCTAAGATTGACTTCCATCTGGAAGACTCTTTGGGCAGAACCTGGCAGTGCGGTACTATTCAACTCGATTTCCAGATGCCTATCAACTTTGATTTGGAATATGTGGACGAAAAGGGTGAAAAACAACGTCCCATTATGATTCATCGTGTTTGCTTTGGCTCCATCGAGAGATTTATCGGTGTGCTTACCGAGCATTTTGCAGGCAAGTTCCCTGTATGGCTTGCGCCGACGCAAGTTAAGGTATTGCTCGTTTCTGAGAAAAGTGCGGAATATGGCAAAAAGATTTATCAAGCACTTCGTGATGCGAAGATTCGTTGTGAACTTGATGACCGTAATGAAAAAATAGGATATCTCATTCGTGAAGCCCAGATGGTTGACCGTGTGCCTTATATGTTGGTTATTGGTCAAAAAGAGGCAGAAGAAGGAACGGTTGCGGTTCGTAATCGCGACACTGCTCAAACCGAAACAATGACAATCGAGGCGTTCCTTGAAAAAGTCACTTCTGAAATTCAAAACAGAGTATAAATTTAAGTTTAAAATAAAATTCCTGCAATTTTCAAATTGCAGGAATTTTATTATGTTCGTAATATTACTTCGATGTTAAGCGTTTTGTTTATCTGTGGCTTAATGGGGAGCAGGGGACTTACTTCGACGCCGTTTACAAAAATGCTATCAATGGTATTGCAGATGCCGGCATCTTTTTGAGTGTAATGAATATTGTAGCAACATCCTCTGAAATTTTTACTGATAGAGCAGTCTTTCCAACTGGGCGGTAGAACGGGTTGAATTAACAAACCGCCGAATTCTGCTTGTAATCCATAAATATAGCGTATCAGGACATACAGTAATTGTGCTCCACAGACGGTATGCCAGGATTGCGAAGGCGTTCCGACCCGATATCCCAACTGTTCTCCGTAATAATAGTCAAACAAAGCATAGGGTTCGCCTTGAGTCGCAAAAAATTCATTGTGCATCGGCAGGATTTTTCGCAGACCTTCTTCGATTAAATCGTTACGCTTTAGTAAGCAGTCAGCTGCCAATTTCAATATGGCGGTATGGATGTCGATATTGCTGTCTTGAGGCGCTCGGAACGGAAAGCAGGATAACACGCCCGCATCGGTGTTTAAGATTTGCTCCAAAGTGTCCATCGCTGTTTCTTGGTGTTCTGTATCAAATTCTGCCAGTACACTCCATATTTGCGGCAGGGCAAACAGTCTGTTATCTTTGGAATAATGAGTTTTTTTCCAAAGGAAGCGTTGAATGCGGCTTTCCATTTCTTGTGCATAGTGCGAGGCTGATTTAGAATCGCCTTCATAGCCCATCCAATTTGCCATTTGTGCAAACAATTTGGCGGCTTTTACAAATGCAAAAGAAAGCCAGATATCCAAACTTTCATCGGGAAGGTCACTCTGTGGAGATGCGATTAAGCCACTGTAATTTGTGTGATTCCACTGATATGATATGCAGCGCTTGATATGCTCATAAACGGTAGTAGATTCACCGTCAACAAACGCAAATTTTTGTTGTAAAAATTCAAAAGATGCTGACTCTTTTGTCAGTTCAAAAACAGCAAATATCGTCCACACATTATCAGCAGGTAGATAACCGTCACTCCGTTGTTGTATCAGAACAGAGGATAATTTTTTGGCGGCAAGCAACGGAAAAAATGTGCTCAAACACATAGAACTGCCGGCGATGGCTTCATTGGAAATCTTGTTGATTTTTCCCCAGCAGGCGCCTGCAATCGTTTGATATTTCAACCAATCGTTGCAAAGGCCGTTCAGGTCATCCCAAGGGGTGCGCAGTTGTAAATTTGAAAATAGTGATTGATATTTTTCTTGTATCGTAATCAGATGTTCTTCAATTTCGGCGGGCAGAAATTGAGTGATGGTATTCTCATTATCTTCCAAGCCCACAGTGTAGTAAATAGTTTTGCTTTCACCGGCTTGTAATGTTACGGAATTTTCTATTGCCAAACAACAGTTTTCTGCTATACAATCGGAGTTGGTGCAAGCCTTGTTTTCAAGTAATGCTTTTGGTCTAAATTTGTTACCGTAAGTACCGATAAAGGCGCTTTCTCTGGTATCAAAGCCCGTTGCGATGTCACTGGACATAAGATAAGCAGACATCTCGTTACCTACAGTTGCTATTACACAATTTTTTTCGTCGCAAAAAGTGGCGTTATAACTTTTTGCGTCGCTTTGGTTACTGATGGCAAAATATGGAATTACCTTTAACTGCCTGGTGTTGCGCGATTCGTTTTTGATGATGATACGGAGAAATTCACACTTTCCGTTGTCGGCAACAAAGAATCTGCAAACTGTATTAACGCGGTTTTGTGTTAGAGAAATATCTGTGTAACCAATGCCGTGAGTGCATTGGTAGTGTTGTATTGATGCATCTGTCGGCAAAGCGGTTGCGTGCCAAAAACGGTTGTCCTCAACGATATAAACAGCCCTATCCTCAATGAACTCCACGCACTGAGAATCAGCGTTACGGACACGGCTTTTGCCACCCCCTACTTGCGATACAGCGGTGATGTATTTATCATTAAATAAATAATTATACCAATGACGCGGTGTATCCCGCTTGGTGATAACAAAACTGTTTTTTGAAAAGTATCCGTATTTTTTCATATTAATACTGCCTTTCTTTTCGTATTATCTTATGATAACATATTTTATTATTCAAATCAAATCAATAATTGAGATTTTTAATAAAATTACTTGACTTTTCAAAAAAAATCATATATACTAATTTAGCATTTCACAATGGAGAGATGGCTGAGATGGCCGAAGGCGCACGATTGGAAATCGTGTAGGCGTTGATAGCGTCTCGAGGGTTCGAATCCCTCTCTCTCCGCCAAAAAAGAAGTAACTTTTGTCTACCAAAGGTTACTTCTTT
>JAZRAZ010000082.1:0-2494 GCA_045634825.1 Eubacteriales bacterium
GCTCGACCGCACTAAGACCTACACAGCAGACAACTTTGTCTTTGGTCACGAAAATGTTGTAGTAGAAGGTATCTATGACAATGTGGCTTGTACCGGTGAAAAAGTCACCCAGTTGACACAGGATATGTTCGCAAACAACAAATTCTATTACCTCAAAGCAACCTACACCGAAGGAGAAACCACCGCAACGGTTGTTTATGCTTTGAATACTCCTATGAATTATATCGTTGTTACTCCGGCAGACAGTACTTATGCTGCAAACGGAGAGTATACCTTTAATGGCGTAACCTACACAGATGGTGGTGCGGCAACAGACGGTGTTACCGCTACCTTCAAAAACGACATTAAAACTTCTTATCTCACCAAGACCAAAGCAGAAACGCATGTAGAAGCAAATGCGCACCATTTTGCTTCAAAGAAAGACAGTTTAATTTATGAGTATGGTATGACACATATGATACTCCTCACCCCCGGCGAATTTAATGCTGATTTGGATATAGCCGATCGTTCTATGGCGATTGTCGGTCCCAACTTTAGCGTTTCTCCCTACGGTGATGCAAATGCAAATGGTGAATTTGCAAACAACAGAAGTGTTGATCCCACTACTGAAGCCATATACAATTGCGCTTTCAACTGCAGAAATATTCCGACTACTGCAAACATCACCTTCCACGGTGTAGTATTTGCCAATGCGTCTTACCTGCCTTTCCTCTATAACACTTTCATAAAGAATACAGCGGGCAGCACTGTTGCGGGTATGACCACTGATTATCAGACGCTCACCATCAAAAACTGTATCTTCAACGCTCGTCCGACATATTCAACCGGCTTCGGTCAGCGTGGCGCTTCAGAAAGCGGCAGAATGGTTGACTTGCGTCTGCAAGACTGTGTACACGCAAAGGGTGACACTCTGGCATCTAACACTGCACTCCAGTTGTTTGCAGGTGAGGCAAACCGCAAAGTACTGAATAATGTTGCAATTTTCTCTGAAAACTGTGTAAGCAAAAATATGCTCGTATCTAATGTCTATGATGAAATTGCCTGGACTACCGTAAAGGGTCCTGACGCCATTACCAATGGCATCACCTGGTATGCTAAAAATCACGTTAAGGGTGACGGCGATTTGATTGTAGACGAAGAAGCCAATTGTGGCGACGGTAAGGGCCACTATCTCTGCTTCTGCGGTACAGAAGAGTTTGAAGAGACCATTGCCGGCACCGGCAACCATACCTACACTGTATGGAATGAAATTACTCCGCCGACCCACGAAGCACCCGGTGAGGAAAAGAGCGTTTGTGATATTTGCGGTAATGAAACCACAAGAGTAATCCCCAACGTTCCCGCTGCTGCTAAAATCGAAAGCGGCGACTACTACGATACTTTGGAAGAAGCATTTGCCGCTGCTGACGAAGGCGACAAGATTGTGCTGATGTCCAACATCGAAGAAACCATAGCCTTCTTGATGATCGACAAGGGTATTACCTTCGACCTCAACGGCTTTACCGTATCTGCAGATGCTGTTATCGGTCTTAAGACCTCCGCTATCATCGACAGTAGTGAGGCAACCACCGGTAAACTGCTGATTGCTGACAAGAATTCGATTGCACTCGATTTCACCAACGGTAAGTATATGCCTGTTTACGACGGTGAAGGCTATATCTTTACCGAAGTTCAGATGAGCGAGACATTTGTTACCGATACTGAGTATTGGTTCTCTCCCAAATTTGCTACCGCTGTACACGATGCTTTGAAAGCAGGTGCTGCAAATAGTGATACTAAGATTGTTGTAAGACTTTCTTGGGAGGATACCACTTATACAGCGACACAAGACTTTATTTATAAGGATGGCAATGTGGCTGAAGTTATTGGCAGTTACAACGCTGATCCTAATTATCCCAACCAGTATAAGAGTGCATTCAGTGCAGCCTTTAAGAGAGCAGACGCTGATGTAGTTGACTATACTGTATCTGCAGTTATCATTTCTGGCACCGGTGTTGAAATTGCAAGCACTGGTCTTGAGTTTACACCGAGTGTATAATGGTTTTTGAGGAGGACATGACAATGAAAAAATACTATCAAAAACCCGAGTTTGAGCTGATTTCTCTCGGTATGTTAGAAAACATCACCGGAGATGATACCACTCTTGGTTATGGAAGCAACCCCTTCCTTGAACTTGCGCTTGAGGAAGAACAGGCTGACGACGGCCAAGAATAAGCCATAACTCAAATAAGGTTAATAAATGCGGTGTTCCAAAACGGAACACCGCATTTTTAATATGACAAAATTTGTGTTGACAACGCGTACTTTTCGTGCTAAAATTTTATAAACTGTTGAAAAAGAGAAGTAACTGTCTTCTAAACTTTCAGAGAGCGATTGGAAGGTGTGAAATCGCAGTACGGGGGCAGTGAATGGACTTTGGAGGGCGATTTGAAAGCACAGTAGAATCGACGGAGACCGACCGTTACAGCGGAAAGCATATGTCAGTATGTGATAG
>JAZRAZ010000083.1:0-2664 GCA_045634825.1 Eubacteriales bacterium
CTGCCCCAGATGGTGCAGAAATTCTATGCCATTAAAAGTGAAAAGCAGATTGTCAAAGGTACCGTGATTTCCACCGTATTTGCCTTGATTGTGGCAGGCGGTTGCTACTTTTTGGGTGGCTTTGGCAGACTGTTTTCCGACAAAGTGGATATTGCAACCGGCGGCTATGATTCCATCATCCCCACGATGCTGGAAAACCTGCCCACCGTGCTGATTGGTGTGGTGGTGGTGCTGGTGCTCAGCGCCTCGATGTCCACCCTGTCGTCCTTGGTAATGACTTCTTCCTCCATCTTAACCCTTGACCTGATCAAAGGGCACGCGGTGAAGGATATGAAGGAAAAAACCCAACTGCTTGTGATGCGCCTTTTGATTGTGGTATTCATCGGCATTTCTGCCGCGATTGCCATTTTCCAGACGAAAAGTGAGAGCGAAAGCGTAGCCTTTATCGCACAACTGATGGGCGTTTCCTGGGGCGCGATGGCAGGCGCGTTTTTAGCACCGTTTCTCTACGGACTGTACGGCAAATGGGTCTCCAAAATTGCCGTGTGGGTCAATATGACCTTTTCGGTGGTATTTATGCTGTCGGTCATTTTCTTTAAAAATGCCTTTCCGCCGATTTTGCAAAGCCCCATCAATGCAGGTGCCTTTTGTATGCTTGCAGGACTGGTGATTGTACCGCTGGTATCTCTTTTTACCCCCAAACCCGATACAAAAGAAGTCTTTTCTTGTTACAATAAGTAAAAAAATGACACTGTAACTTAAAAAAATGTTGCAGTGTCATTTTTATTATAGTATAATAGTTTATTATATTTACTCAAAGGAGTTCTTTGTTATGAAAACATTGTTGCTCGGAAATGAAGCGGTCGCACGCGGTCTGTATGAAGCAGGGTGCAGTTTCGTTTCCAGTTATCCCGGCACCCCCAGTACCGAAATTACCGAGGCGGTTGCCAAATATGAGGAAGTCTATGCCGAGTGGGCGCCCAACGAAAAGGTCGCTTTGGAAGCGGCGTTCGGCGCATCGCTGGCAGGCAAGCGAGCCTTCTGTGCGATGAAGCATGTGGGACTCAATGTGGCGGCAGACCCGCTGTTTACGATTGCCTATACAGGCGTCAATGCAGGACTGGTCATCGGCGTGGCAGACGATGCAGGAATGCATTCCTCGCAAAACGAGCAGGATTCCCGTCACTATGCCAAGGCGGCAAAACTGCCGATGCTGGAGCCTGCCGACTCGGCAGAAGCACTGCAGTTTGCCAAACTTGCCTATGAAATCAGTGAGGAGTTTGATACACCCGTACTCCTTAAAATGTGCACCCGTGTGTCCCATTCCCAGAGTGTCGTAGAACTCGGTGCGCGCACCGAAGTGCAAAAACCCTACGAGAAAAATCCTCAAAAATACATAATGAGGCCCGGTAACGCCAAGATGCGCCATCCCGTAGTGGAACAGCGTCTTGCTGATTTGTCTGCCTTTGGGGATGAGAGTGATATCAACCGCGTCGAAAAAGGCACCGATTACAGTAAAGGTATCATCACTTCCTCCACCTCTTATCAGTATGTCAAAGAGGTATTGGGGGACAAATATCCCGTTTTAAAAATCGGTATGGTCTGGCCGCTGCCCACCCAAAAGATACTGCAATTTGCAGACAGTGTTGAGGAGTTGATTGTGGTCGAGGAACTCGACGGTTTTATCGAGGAATACTGCAATTCTTTGGGACTCAAAGTCAGCGGAAAAGAACTCTTTTCCAATATCGGCGAACTCTCTCAAAGTGCCGTGGCAAAACAGTTTGGTAAAGAAGTGTCTTTCGGTCCCATATCCGAGCAAAACATTCCAAACCGTCCTCCTGTTATGTGCGCCGGTTGTCCCCACAGAGGACTCTTTTATGTACTGGCAAAGAACAAATACACCGTGATGGGTGACATTGGTTGCTATACCTTGGGCGCCGTACCGCCCCTTGCCGCACTGGACAGTACCATCTGTATGGGCGCATCGGTATCGGGTCTGCACGGCTTTGTTAAGGCAAGCGGTGCTTCTGAGAAAACCGTTGCCGTTATCGGTGACTCTACCTTTATGCACTCAGGTGTCACAGGTCTTATCAATATTGCTTATAACGATTCCCATTCCACCGTCATTATTCTCGACAACTCCATTACGGGTATGACCGGTCATCAGCAAAACCCCACTACCGGTATGAACCTCAAAGGTGACCCTGCGGCAAAGATTGACCTGGAAACGCTGTGCAAAGCCGTCGGTATCAACCGCGTGAGAGTAGTCGATCCGTATAATCTTGCAGAATGTGAAACCGCCATCCAAGAGGAAACGGCAGTGGCAGAGCCTTCGGTGATTATCTCGCGCCGTCCTTGCGCTTTGCTTAAATATGTAAAACACGCTCCGGCTCTCAAAGTCGATGCCGATAAATGTAAATCCTGCAAAATGTGTATGAAGGTCGGTTGTCCTGCCATTTCGATGGTCGACGGCAAAGCCAAAATTGACCCCACACTTTGCACCGGTTGCGGCGTTTGCTCGCAACTTTGCAAATTTGATGCTTTTGAAATGGGAGGGGAGAAATAATGAATACACAGAATATTATGATTGTCGGTGTCGGCGGTCAGGGTAGTTTGCTTGCCAGTAAACTGCTGGGAAGACTGCTCCTCACCAAAGGATATGAC
>JAZRAZ010000084.1:0-3964 GCA_045634825.1 Eubacteriales bacterium
GAAAGGTTGCGGGAGTCAATGATGTGAACACAGTCGCCAACTTCAGCCGCGGCGATGCAGGCGTTTTGATAAGAGGAGGACATTTCAGCACTGATGGCAAAGTGAATTACCTCGCCCTGCTCACTGAGTTTTGTAAAATAATCAATATAATCCGCCACACCTCTGGCTGCTGTTTTGGGCAGTTCTTTGTTGGCGGCAACATATGCATAAATATCCTCGGGGGTAATATCTACCCCGTCCTGATAATAAGTTTCTCCGAGTCCGACCAAAAGCGGCATAATCGAAATGTTGTGTTTTGCAATCAACTCGGGGGTCAAATCACAAACACTGTCGGAGGACAAAACAATATTACTCATAACATATTACTCCTTAAAATAATATAATACTATTATAATATATTATGTTACCCCGATTGTCAAGAACCCATTACAAATTGACGGGAGCGTTTGACATTTTTTTGCGGTCGGGGGGCGTATAATGATAGCAACTTATCACCATTCCAAAGGGGTGCCGGCAAGTGACGGTTTATGTAGATTTACTGTTTGTACTCAATCTGGTAATCAACACATTGGTGTTGGCAGGGGCGTTGGCGCTCAGCAGGGAAAAAATGCACCTTTTAAGACTGATTTGCGCCGGTGCCATCGGTGCTTTTTACAGTGTACTGGCCTTTTTCCCTGAAACCAACTTTTTGTTTCGCACATTGTTACGGCTGGCGGTGAGCGTGGTAATGGTGGCGGTGGGGATTCCCACCCCCAATAAACGACGCTTTTTCAAGGCACTGTTGTGGTTTTATCTTTGTCTGGGCACATTCGGCGGAGGAATGTATCTGTTTTATTCCTTCACCTCTCTGGGTGCGGAGATGGTGTATTCGGGCGGTATCTATTATGTGGATATGCCACTGTGGCTATTGTTGACGGTCAGTTTTGCTTTTTACGGTTTTATTCGGTTGGCGTCCTTTCTGCAGTGCCGCTCCAAACCCTTGCAAACACTGGAGAAAATAGAGATTTGTGTCGACGAAAAATACCGTACCCTGACCGCCTTTGTTGATACAGGCAACAGCCTGATTGACCCGCTGACATTGGCGCCCGTTGTGCTGGTCGAAGTGTCGGCATTGGTCGGTGTGTTGCCACAGGCACTCATTGATGCAGTCAAAGCGGGGGACAGTGCGGCACTGGAGCCCCTTTGCCGACGGTATGCAAAACTCAAATGCCGTCTGATTCCCTTTCACAGCATCGAAAAAAGCGGGGGAATCATCTTTGCTGTACGCCCTGACTGGATTCGTCTGGTATCGGGCGGACAGTATGAGAATGTCCTGCTGGGACTGTGCGCTGTCACTTTGGGGGAGGGGTATCAGGCACTTTTGCCTGAAAAATTACAATGAAGGAGGCACCTATGTTTGCTTGGATACATAAGTTATGGTCATATTTAACGGGGAAAATCTACTATGTTAACGGTTATGTCACCTTACCGCCGCCGCTGAGTCAAGACGAGGAAGAAGCGCTGATTGCACGGCTGGGGCAGGGAGAAAGTGATGCCGGTCAAAAACTCATTGAGCACAATTTGCGTCTGGTTGTTTATATTGCGCGCCGTTTTGATAATACGGGGGTGATGAGTGAGGATTTGGTCAGCATCGGCAGTATCGGGTTGATCAAAGCCATCCGTACCTTTAAGGCGGATAAAAATATCAAACTGGCGACCTATGCCTCCCGTTGCATCGAAAATGAGATTTTGATGTACCTGAGAAAGTACAATTCCACGCGCGCCGAGGTGTCCATCGACGAACCGCTGAATATTGACTGGGACGGCAACGAGTTGTTACTCAGTGACATTTTAGGAACCGATGCCGACAGCGTTTGCAAGGACATTGAAAGTGTTGAGGAATGCCGGATGTTGCACTGTGCGATGAGCCGACTGGACGACAGGGAACGGGGCATTATGGAGATGCGCTTTGGTCTTGGCGGCAGAGAGGAAATGACACAAAAAGAAGTTGCCGATGCACTGGGCATCTCCCAGTCCTACATCTCCCGTCTTGAAAAGAAAATCATCCGCCGTCTGCGACGGGAGATGGAGAAGTTAAGTCATTTAAGTCAATAAAAGGGGTTTGACCCCCTTTTTATTGATTTTGACTTACAGGTTGCTTTTGATTCTTTTTAGCGCACCCTTTTCAAGACGAGAGACCTGCGCCTGAGAAATGCCGATTTCGGTGGCGACTTCCATTTGTGTTTTTCCCTCTAAAAAGCGAAGTGCTATGATTTGCTTTTCGCGCGGCGGCAGATGTGCGATGGATTCTTTGATAAGAATTTCCTCCATCCAGTTGTCATCGCAACTTTTGGTGTCGCGTACCTGGTCCATCACGAAAATGGTGTCCGACCCCTCAGCGTAAACGGGTTCAAACAAACTGACGGGCGTGGCAATGGCATCCAGCGCCGCTGCCACCTCCTCGCGTGGCATGGAAAGTCGCGCGGCAATCTCCTCTACCGTCGGCTCGCGGGAGAGTTCACTTGTCAGTTTTTCTCCCACCGCCAAGGCTTTGTAGGCGGTGTCGCGCACCGAACGGGAAACGCGAACCATATTGTTGTCGCGCAGATACCTGCGGATTTCTCCTAAAATCATCGGCACCGCGTAGGTGGAAAATTTCAGCCCCAGACTCAAATCAAAGTTGCGGATACTTTTAATCAGCCCCACACAGCCCACCTGAAACAAATCATCGGGATTTTCTCCCCGATTCCAAAAGCGTTGCAACACGCTGAGCACCAAGCGCAAATTACCCCTGATAAAAATTTCTTCGGCTTTTTTGTCCCCCTCTTTGATGCGATGGAGCAGAGACACTTTTTCTGCATCACTCAAAATAGGAAGTTCGGCGGTGTTGATACCGCAGATTTCCACTTTTCGCATAAAAAAACACACCCTTTCGTCCTTTATTGTTGACAAAAGAGGTGTGTTTTATTTATTCGATAGTGTACTTATAGACTTCGTTTTTGGGCAGGTGTCGGTCTTTGGCCACCCCTTTGACGGCAGTCATCTTATCCATTCCTTGTGCCAGATAATGCTTTATGTGTTCGGGTATGCTCATTGTATCCCAGAACTGTGGCATTTGTGCGGGAAGAGCACCTTCCACTATCACGACATATTCTCCGCGCGGGGCCTGCAGTTCATAATAATTTATCATATCCTCAATACTGCCGCGCAACGCCTGTTCGTGCAGTTTGCTTATCTCTCTGACAAGCGCGATTTTCCTTTGGGCGCCGAAGACTTTCGCAAAATCTGCCAAGGTGTTTTTGAGTTTTTGCGGGGACTCATAAAATATCATCGTTCGGGTCTCGTTTTGCAGTGAGGCAAGATGCTCGTTTCTGCTTTTTTTGGCAGTGGACAAAAATCCCTCAAAGCAAAATCTGCCTGTCGGCAATCCGGATAAAATAAGACCGCTGACAAAAGCACAAGGCCCCGATACCGCCGTAACGGTGTATCCGTTTTCATATAACAGTTGCACCAAATCTTCTCCCGGATCGGAGATGGCAGGCATACCGGCATCGGTCACCAAAGCGCCGATTTGTCCCGATTGTATCTTTTGAAGTATCTCCTCACCGCGCTGGCGCTTGTTGTGCTCAAAATAACTGATCAGAGGCTTTTTTATATCCAAATGATTCAGAAGTTTTAAAGTGTTGCGCGTGTCCTCCGCGGCAATAAAATCGACCTTTTCCAGTGTTTCTCTCACGCGCGGAGAAATATCTGAGAGGTTGCCGATGGGGGTGCCAACCAAATATAATACCGGTTCCATATTATCTCACTTTCAAAATTGCTTTATACTCATTACTTAAAGAACGGTCCTGATTCAAAACCGTAAAGGTGCTTTGCTTGCAGGGAAGGGTGTCTGCCGTCTTGACGGCGTGGAACAAAATCAGTTCACTTTCTTTGTCGGGAGTAGAGAAAACCCTGCAGATTTCACATGCCGACAGACCGTTTT
>JAZRAZ010000085.1:0-9408 GCA_045634825.1 Eubacteriales bacterium
GATGCTGATAAAGTTGAGTTCAGCGGGGTCTTTTTTGAGTTCGTCAGCAACAATCGCCATCACCAATGCCGCTTCTTTTTCACTGACATTTTCCAGTACCAACCCCGTAGGTGCCGCTGCCGGAGCAGTCACAGGGGCAGGAGCAGGTGCCGCCACAGAAGCGTTAGCACCCAGCATTTTACCCATCAGCCAAATCATTGCCATCAGAATAATCAGCACCAGAAAGACTACGGCAAAGCCAACTACGGCTATCAACAATGTTTGAGAAATGGAAGGATTTGTATAACTCATATATTTTCCCGCCTTTCTCAGTCTATTCTTTCAATGCTATAAGAGACGGTATTGGATTTCTTTTCTTTTCTTGCAGTTAAAAATTTCTCTGCAACTTGCGGGAAAGCAATATAGGAAAGCACATCCTCATCACTTTCAGCCAAATCACCAATCTCGGCTTTAATGCTTTCAAATTCATCTTTGAGGTCATCTGCAGGACGATAAGTGATGGGTTGTTCATCCCCCAGCACCTTCTTAACAAGTTCTTCATCCAGTTGACCGGGCGCCCTGCCGTAATCACCGTGCAAATAAGCACGGACTTCTTTACCGACATTTTTATATCTCTCGCCCAAAAGTACATTTTGGGTTGCCTGTACGCCGACCATCTGACTCATAGGTGTAACGAGCGGAGGATAGCCCAGGTCGCGTCTTACATTGGGTACCTCGGCAAGCACCTGCTCATACTTATCCATAGCGTTTTGCATTTTCAACTGAGAAACGAGGTTAGAGAGCATACCGCCGGGAACCTGATAATTCAGACAAGCAGTATCGGTGCCCATCATCAAGGGGTCGAGGGTTCCGTTTTCGATATATTCGTTGCGAATGGGAGTAAAGAAAGCATTAACTTTTTGCATCACCTTATCATCTACGGGAACTTCATAACCCAGTTGACGCAAGGCATATACCAAAGTTTCACTGGCAGGCTGGCTGGTACCGCCTGAGAAACAAGAGGTTGCGGTATCAATCACATCGGCGCCTGCTTCAACTGCCTTAAGATAGGTCATAAAAGCAAGACCGGTAGTGGAGTGGGTGTGTACTACGATGGGCAGGTCAATATTCTCTTTGAGAGATTTCACCAAATCATAGGCTTCTTGGGGACCCATAATACCTGCCATATCCTTGATACAAATGGAACTAACTCCCATTTCTTTCATTTCTTTACCGATTTTCACATAATTATCAAGTGAATGTACGGGAGAATTGGTATAGCAAATCGTACCGCTGGCATGTGCCCCTGCGGCAACGCAAGCCTCCACGGCTACGCGGATGTTGCGCGTATCGTTCAGCGCATCGAAAATACGGATAATGTCAATACCGTTTTCTACGCTTTTCTCAACAAACTTACGCACCACATCATCGGGATAATGTTTGTAACCCAAAAGATTTTGTCCTCTGAGCAGCATCTGCAGTTTGGTGTTGGGCATCGCTTTTTTAATGTTGCGCAATCTTTCCCAGGGGTCTTCATTTAAAAAACGAAGACAACTGTCAAAAGTGGCACCGCCCCAACATTCGACAGAATAATAACCCGCTTTGTCCATTTCCTCCAAAATGGGAGCAAACTTTTCAAAGGGCAGACGGGTTGCAATCAAAGACTGATTGGCATCGCGCAGGACAGTTTCTGTAATCTGAACTTTTCTCATAATCCATTCCTCTTTTTAACTTTGTTCTTTTTGAGAGTCTAAAACTCCCCCATTATGATTTTATTATACCCCAGTTTTTAAATAAATGCAATTAAAAAAACCACTTTTTTCCTTTTCATACTTAAAAGTGAATAAATTATGAACAAATTTGTAAAAATCAGTAGAATTTTGAAGTTACATATGCTAAAATTATAATATATCTTTGTATAGGAGGACATTGTTATGCCCTATACCCTTTCAAAAAAAGAAGGCAGACGCATCCGAAAAATTGCACCGATGGCGGCTGTCACCCCGTTTATTATGGTTGAAAGAAACGGCGCTTCCAATATGATTCGCGATGTCATTCAAACGGAGCATATTGATGAATACATTAATGCCAAGAAAGCACAAGGGTTAACCCACTTTAATCTGATGCATGTATTGGTCGCAAGTTATTGCAGAGTGGTGGCAAAGCGCCCCGCGGTCAACCGCTTTATCCGCGGTCAGCGCATTTATGCGCGCAACGGCATTGAAATTTGCATTGTAATTAAAAAAGAGATGAGTCTGGAGTCACCCGATACTTGTATTAAGATTCCGCTTTCTCCCGAATGTACTGCTGACGATGTTTATTATGCTTTTGAGAAAGCCATTAACGAGTACCGCCAAAATCCCGGCGGCAGTTTTGACTCTGCTGCCAAAATTCTCAACTACATACCCGGTATTTTTCTTAAATTTGTGGTATGGTTACTCAAAGCACTGGACTATGTTGGGCTGTTGCCTCGGTTTTTAACCAAACTCTCTCCCTTTCACGGCAGTTTGTTTATCACCTCGATGGGTTCTCTGGGTATTCCCGTAATTTATCATCATCTTTATAATTTCGGCAATCTTCCTTTGTTTTTATCTTTTGGCGCAAAGTATAAGAAAAATGAACTGCAAAAAGACGGAACGGTAAAAGAAGTGCCTTGTGTAGATTTCACAATGGTGATGGATGAGCGTATTTGCGACGGGTATTATTATGCCAATGTCCTCAAGCAGTTCCGCATTTTATTGCGCCATCCCGAGCGACTGGATACCCCACCCGAAAAGGTCATCCCCGATATTAAATAATTTTGTCCGCCTTTTTCAAGGCGGACATTTTTTGTCAAATGTTAACAATCTTTGCAGGGTATTGAAAAAAAGTGAAAAATATAATATAATGATTGTGTATCACGATTTTGGAGGCACATATGAAACATTTTTATAAAATCATTTCCCTGTTGCTTTGTGCTGTTTTGCTGATGGGACTTGTTCCCGCCGCAAGCGCCGCAACACAAGCGGCGGTGCAAATCACCGGCATAAAAACTGCAGGATTTACCGTGGAAAACTTTTCGGGTAATACCAAGTACTATCTTTGCTATCCCAAGAGTTTTTCAGGAATTAAATTTACTGAAATCAAAACCAATATCAGTGCCAATGTTAACATTAAGGTTGAGCGTTATTGTGACTGTGACTATCAACTTTCTTATAAGGAAAACCAAGAACTATACCTCGGATATGGTCGCGCGCGTGTGACGGTGACCGTCACCTCCAAAACAGATGCAAACAATAAAGCCTCCTACCTTTTCGCATTCACCGACCCGAATCAAGACAATTATCGTTACCGTTATTTCAAAACCAATACCTCGGTTTATACCACCACGACCGCAAGCAGTTCCAATCTGATTGCTACCATCAAAAAGGGGACAACCTCCTCCAGTATGCCGCTTTGCATTGCTGTTAGCGGAAGTTGGACACAGATTGTTATCCCTTCCTCCAGTACCAATCATCACGGTAAAATCGGTTGGGTCAAGACAGAAAATCTGGTAGACGAATATACTACTACCGCCTTGCCGTATTCCTACAAAGCCCAGATAGATGCGCTCAAAAAAGCACACCCCAACTGGACTTTTGAGTATCGCCATTTAGGCGTGGATATTCACACATATGCCGAAAGAATTGCCACTCTTTATAAAAGCAGTACCGGCAAAAGCATATCCGTTTCTACCGTTTTGGAAAATATGAATCCCAAAAACTTTTTAGATGACAAAAATGTCTTTATGTTTTTGGATATGCTCCGTTTTGACGAGCAAAGTTACACCGAAAAAGGTATACGCGCCCTATGGTCAGAAAAAAGCGGTGCCGTTTGTACCGAGAATGAGGCAGTTAAATACTTCACCCAAGCCGGCAAAAGTTTAAGAGTAAATTCCTATTATCTTTTAGCACGCGCAGTACTGGAAAGCGGCCACGGCACCAGCAGTCTTTCTAAGGGAAAGGTAGGTACCGACGGTAAACTCTACTACAATTTCTACGGTATCAAAGCCTATGACAAAAACCCCTCTACAGGAGCCGTTTATGCAGAACAGCGCGGATGGGACACTCCGTTTCGTTCCATTGTAGAGGGTGCCAACTGGATTACCGACCAATATCTGCAAAGAGGACAAAATACCCCCTACTTTTTCCGTTATTATCCATACAAAGACCACCTGTATATGAGTGATTTGGAAGCACCCAAAAAGGATGCTCAAAATGTTTACCAATGCTACTCAGGCGCAGGAAAACTCAACAGCGCGCTGCACTTTATTATTCCCGTATTTGACGGGGTTGGCTACAGTGATGTTTCCGATGAGTCCTGGTACTATGACGATGTTTATCGTGCCACCGAATACGGACTGTTTTCAGGAATGGGCGGCGGCAAATTTCAACCCGAGGGCAATCTCACCCGTGCACAATTTGTGACGGTGCTCGCGCAAATGTCAGGCGCCGACGTTTCCGCTTATAAAGGTTCCACAAAATTCAAGGATGTCGTGTCGGGAGCGTGGTACGCAAAGTATGTTGAGTGGGGATACAAAACAGGTGTTGCTCACGGTATCAGTGAAACGGAATTTGCCCCCAACCAGTCTATCAGCAGACAGGAACTTTGTACTATGCTTGCACGCTTTGCAACCGCCAAGGGACACAAAATGAAAACCGCCGCTTTAACCTTTACCGATAAAGCAGAGATTGCCGATTGGGCACTGGACGGTGTGCAAAAATGTGTTGGCTCCAAACTGGTGAGTGGCATAACGACAAACACCTTTGCCCCCCACAATAACGCCACCCGAGCCCAAGGAGCCCGCATCCTTTCACTTTACTATGAAGCATATATGCTTAAGAAATAACAAACTAAAAGCAAAAAGTGAGCAGAAAAATCTGCTCACTTTTTTATTGATTTTCACCCTTATACCAACCATCGATATGCTCGACTCTGCTCTGCCAGAGTTCCTCATTATGTGCCTTATGGGGCAGGTCAAAGTTTTCTGTCAGAAAGGTGGCAAAATAGCGGCTATATTTGGCGGCACCCGTCAGATTGAGGTGACGGCTGTCATAAAAATCGGTGGTGATGTCCAAACCGATTTTATCAAAATCATTGTTAAAATCACTCACGCGCAGTCTGCTTTGCTCCAGCCTTGCAATACGCTCGGCACCCGGATACTCACAGGAGGGAACCACAAAGAGTTCCAGCATGATGCCCTGCTCATCACAAAGTGCTTTTATCTTTTCAAGATAGGAAAAATTGTTGCCGATTTCCGTTTCATCGGCAAGGAAATTCCGCTCGGTACGCTTTTCTTGCGGATTGCTTTCTGTAAGGACAGTATAGCCTGCCAGCAAATCTACTTTACCGTCTCCCCGCCCCGTCAAATACGCCTGCGGCGGCACATTCTGCCAGCGGGAATGATAATTGTACATCGGAAACAACAGACCGGTGCGGTACTTGGCAGGCGCATCAAAGGTGGCTTGCAAGCGGTTGATACCAAAAGGCATATAACCAATATTCACCTTATAAAAATCCGCCTCTTTATCCGAGAAGAAGAAGGAACTTCCCTCCAGCAGTACCACCTTTGGTTTTTGGGTGCGCAGTGCTTGTTTAAGATAATAATAAGCAATATCCGGTTTCATATAAGGTGCCGCTAAAACATAGGAGGTATGCCCTGTCTGACGATAGATTTCCGCAGGAATAATATCGCAATAGGCAAGAGATGAGCCAACAATCAGCACATCCACACTGTCTTTTTGTTCCTTTGTGAATTTGTGCCAGGTAGCCCCACTGTCCTGACGGGCGGGCATATACAACCAGCCCAGCCAAGTGGCAAGTCCCAACAACAAACAGACGGTCAGCACAAAAGCAATGATTTCAAGTTTTTTTCGTTTCATGCTGCCTCCTAAAACTGAAAATAGACAAAGTCTTGTGGGTCAAAGCCGTCACCGTAATAGCCGAAAATGAGAATGGCGGCAATCAGCAAAAACCAAACAGCGTAGCGAAGCCACAAAGTTTTACTAATTTCCTTGGCAAGCGGTTTCTGACGGTTCAGTTTGTCCACCACAACCAGCAATATGACCGCAAGTACCATCGCAATCAGCATCGCCGCTGAAATACCAATATCTCCGATACTGCTCCAGGGTCTCGTGAAAATACCGCCAAGGATAAACAGGGCGTCCTTCAGCGAATTGGCACGAAAGAGTACCCACGCTAAATTTACCAAAGCAAAAGTTCCTGCCCAACTGAGAAATTTCATCACAGGATGGTCTTTTGCCAACACTTTTTGGTAAAATTTTTCTCTCACGGGTGTCAAAAGAATACCGATCACCTGATAGGCACCGTGCATCAGTCCCCATAACACAAAGGTTATCGCCGCACCGTGCCACAAGCCACTGACAACAAACACAATCAAAAGATTCATCAAGTGCCGCCATTTTTTAACCCGACTGCCACCCAGTGGAAAATAGAGATAATCCTTAAACCAAGTAGACAGAGATATGTGCCAACGGCGCCAGAAATCTTTAACAGAGCGCGCCCCGTACGGAAAATCAAAGTTTTGCATCAGTTCAATGTCCAATAGTTTTGCCGAACCGCGCGCAATATCCGAATAAGCGGAAAAGTCGCAATAAATCTGGAAGGCAAAGCCGAGGGTGGCAAGCAACAACTGCAGACCGTTTTTGTCGTAGGGCGCATTGTAGATATGATTGACCATTGTTGCCAGATTATCGGCAATCACCATTTTCTTAAACAGTCCCCACAAAATGAGTAATATTCCCGACTTGACATTTTCAAACTTCAGTCGGTGGGTCATTTTCAGTTGCGGAACGATGTTGCCGGTGCGCTCGATGGGACCTGCCACCAGTTGCGGAAAGAAGGAAACAAACAGTGCATAGTCGATAAAGTTTTTCTCAGCAGGAATGTCCCCACGGTAAACGTCAATGGTATAACCGAGTGCCTGAAATGTGTAAAAACTGATGCCGACAGGCAGTAAAACATTGAGTGTTGGCAGTTCTTTGCCAACAACCAGACCTGCCATATCGGAAAAGAAATTAAAATATTTAAAGAAAAACAAAATCCCAAGGTTGATGACAAGGCAAAGCACCAGCCACAGTTTTTTGGCTTTGCCTTCACTGCGTGACACCAGCAAACCGCAAGCATAGGTCACCACAATGGACAAAAGCATCAGAAGTGTATAAGCAGGTTCCCAGCATCCGTAAAAGAAAAAACTTGCCATTAGCAACACGGGATTTTTAAGTTTTCGGGGCAACACAAAATAAAGAAAAAGTGTTACCGGTAAAAATAAAAGATATTGTAAAGAATTAAAGTTCATATAGCCACCCGTTACAAAAGTTTCTATTTTTTAATTTTATCATAAAAGAAACTACATTTGCAAGTAAAACAGCAAACTAAAACTACACGGTGCGGAATCTATTGTGTTGATTCCGTATCTGCCACTGTGTATTTTAAATAAAAAATGTGAGCAGAAAATCTGCTCACATTTTTTATTAAATTTCATCCGGTAATAATTGAAAATTATTTACTTGCTTCTTCAACTGCAACAGCGCAAGCAACGGTCATACCAACCATGGGGTTGTTACCTGCACCGATCAGACCCATCATTTCTACGTGGGCAGGAACGGAGGAGGAACCTGCAAACTGCGCATCCCCGTGCATACGGCCGAGTGTATCGGTCATACCATAGGAAGCGGGGCCTGCAGCCATATTGTCAGGATGCAGGGTTCTGCCGGTGCCGCCGCCGGAGGCAACGGAGAAGTAGTTTCTGCCGTTTTCGTTACACCACTTTTTGTAGGTGCCGGCAACGGGATGTTGGAAACGGGTGGGGTTGGTGGAGTTACCGGTGATGGAAACGCCAACTTTCTCCAGTTTCATAATGGCTACGCCTTCGGGTACACTGTCAGAACCGTAGCACTTAACATCGGCTCTGGGGCCCTTGGAGAAGGGAATCTCTTTGATAACCTTTACTTCCTCGGTGTAGGGGTCGAACTCGGTTTCAACATAAGTAAAGCCGTTGATACGGGAAATGATGAAAGCCGCGTCTTTACCCAGACCGTTGAGGATAACTCTCAAGGGTTTTACACGAACCTTATTTGCATTCAGTGCAATTTTGATAGCGCCTTCTGCAGCGGCAAAGGACTCGTGACCAGCGAGGAAGCAGAAGCAATCTGTTTCTTCGCTGAGGAGCATTTTGCCGAGGTTGCCGTGGCCCAGACCTACCTGACGGTTGGCAGCAACGGAACCGGGGATGCAGAATGCCTGCAAGCCTTCGCCAATAGCGGCAGCAGCATCAGCAGCCTTGGTGCAGCCCTTCTTAATAGCAATCGCAGTACCCATCATATACGCCCAAACTGCATTTTCAAAGCAGATGGGTTGGGTGGAACGAATGATGTTATCAACATCAATGCCCTTTGCCATAGTGATTTCTTTACACTCCTCGATAGAGGAAATGCCGTATTGTTTCAAAACGGGATTGATTTGCTCAATTCGTCTTTCATATCCTTCAAATAATGCCATCGTCACATACCTCCTTATTCTTTACGGGGGTCAATGTACTTGACCGCATCTTCAAATCTGCCGTAAGAACCGATAGACTTCTGATAGGCTTCATTGGGTTCCATACCCTTTTTGATAAAGTCGGTCATCTTGCCAAGAGAAACGAACTCGTAGCCGATCACCTGGTCGTTTTCATCCAAAGCCATGCGAGTGCAATAACCCTCGGTCATTTCGAGGTATCTGACACCCTTTGCCTTGGTACCGTACATCGTACCGACCATACTTCTCTCACCTTTTCCAAGGTCTTCCATACCGGCACCGATAACCAGTCCGTCTTCAGAGAAAGCAGACTGACTACGACCGTAAACGATTTGCAAAAACAACTCTCTCATTGCAGTGTTGATTGCATCGCAAACAAGGTCAGTGTTCAGTGCTTCCAGCAAAGTTTTGCCGGGCAAAATTTCTGCTGCCATCGCTGCAGAATGGGTCATACCGGAGCATCCGATGGTTTCCACCAACGCTTCCTCGATGATACCATCCTTCACATTCAAAGACAGTTTGCAGGCGCCCTGTTGGGGTGCACACCAACCTACACCGTGAGTGTAAGCGGAAATATCTTTGATTTCTTTTGCCTGTACCCATCTGCCTTCTTCGGGAATGGGAGCAGGACCGTGATGCGGACCCTTTGCCACACAACACATGTTTTGTACTTCAAGAGAATAATTCATTGTATTGCTCCTTTCGCATTTTTGAATTACATACATATACATTATATCTTTTTTCTCGACAACTTGCAATAGGTAATTACAAATTCTATCCAAGTTTTTTATCGAACATCAGATGGAGCCACGCGCAAATAGCGTTATACACCAGTTGCAGTACCGCCAATACCATTGGGGTTGCTTCAAAGGA
>JAZRAZ010000086.1:0-3135 GCA_045634825.1 Eubacteriales bacterium
ATGGCTACGATCCGACTTATCGTTGCAAATCCGGTTGATATTCTTACATATGCCTTTCTCCAGATAACAGGGCTTCCCAAACATCAGGTGTTGGGTACGGGTACACTGCTTGATACTATAAGACTTCGCACCAGACTGGCTGAGATTTTTAACGTCAATAAAAAGCAGGTACATGCCAATGTGCTTGGTGAACACGGGGATAGTTCTTTTGTTTCCTGGTCCACTGCAACCATATCCGGTGTACCGCTGGATGAGTACAATGATGCGCTGGCTACCAAGTATGATGTTCTCAACGTCTATAATCGCTCCGATGTTGAGGAGTATGTTAAAAAGTCGGGTGGCAAGATTATTCAAAGAAAAGGCAGCACGGTTTACGGTGTTGCCACCACAAGTGCTCACATTGTTAAAACCATTAGCGGAAGTGCGGGTAGTCTTATGACGGTATCTACTTTGCACGACGGTGAATACGATTTGAAAAATGTTTGTCTGAGTACGCTTGCCGTGGTAGATCAAAGCGGTGTAAAATCTATCGTAGCGCAGCGTTTGTCTGACGATGAAATGCTGAAACTTAACTATTCGGCAGATGTTTTAAAAAATATAATTAAACAGGTAGGACTGTAAGAGATATGAGAAAATTTGATACGAAAGTGCAACACCTGAAATATAAGGTTTTGCGCGAGGTGGCAAGGCTGGCTTGGAAAGATGATTTGCTCCAGAAGGTAGTAGATATTCCCAAAATGATTGTTCCGGGCAAAACGCCAACGATGCGTTGCTGTGTATATAAAGAACGGGCTATTTTGGGTGAACGTGTCAAAATCGCTATGGGCGGAGACAAAGAAAATCCAAATGTGATTGAGGTTATAGATATTGCTTGTGATGAGTGCCCTGCGGCAGGTTATGAAGTAACCGGCTCTTGCCGCGGATGCCTTGCGCATCGTTGTGAAGATGTTTGTAAGAGAGGAGCAATTTCTTTTGACCATAATCATGTTGCCCATATTGACAAATCCAAATGCATAGAATGTGGTCAGTGTGCCAAAGTTTGTCCTTATTCTGCAATCATTAATCGCAAGCGTCCTTGCCAGGTTGCTTGTAAGGTAAAGGCAATTTCCATCAATGATGATAATGCCGCCGCCGTAGATAACGATAAATGTATTCAATGTGGTGCTTGCGTTTATCAATGTCCTTTCGGCGCTATTATGGATAAATCTTATATTCTGGATGTTATTGATCTTATTAAGAAAAGTGAAAACAACACGAGTTATAAGGTTTATGCCATTGTGGCACCCACCATTTCCAGTCAGTTCACCTATGCCAAATTGGGACAGGTTATTTCAGGACTGAAAGAACTTGGTTTCTTTACGGTGATTGAGGCGGCACTGGGGGCTGATATGGTTGCACAAGCCGAGTCAAAAGAACTGGCAGAAAAGGGATTTTTGACAAGTTCCTGCTGTCCGGCATTTGTGCAGTATATCAAGTCAACATTTCCTGCTTTGTTGCCCTTTGTGTCGCATAATCTTTCTCCGATGGCAGTACTTGCGAAGTACATCAAGAGTATCGACGAGGGCGCCAAGGTCGTATTTATCGGTCCTTGTACTGCTAAAAAGGCAGAAGCGCAACTTGAGTCTGTCAAGCCATATGTAGATGCGGTTATGACCTTTGAAGAACTGCAAGCACTGTTTGACAGTAAGGATATTGATATTATGACCCTTTCAGAAGGTGTGCTGGATAATGCATCTTATTTCGGAAGAATTTTTGCTCGCAGTGGCGGTCTTTCTGATGCTGTGACACAGGGACTCAAAGAACAAAATATTGATTTTGACTTGAAGGCAGCTGTGTGCGATGGTATTGAGGAATGTAGAGTAGCACTTCTGAAAAAGAGTAAAAATGTACTGGATGCCAACTTTATTGAGGGTATGGCTTGTATCGGCGGTTGTATCGGCGGTGCAGGATGCCTCACTCACGGAGAAAAGAATAAGGCAGAAGTTGATAAATACGGTCGAGAGGCTTTTGAAAAAACAATCAGCGATGCAATTTCTGTTTTAAAATAGTAAATAATAGGAATCAAGCATAATTGAAAGGTTAGAAATATGAGTAACATCGCAGTTTTAGGAGCAGGAACTTGGGGAATTGCTTTGGCAATGATGTTGGCAGACTGTCACCGTGTCACCGTTTGGTCGGCTCTCGAGCATGAGATTGATAATCTCTCAAAAAATCGACGTCATCCCAATCTGCCCGATGCCGCCGTTATTCCTGATGATATTGACTTTGAAAAAGACATAAAGACAGCACTGCAAGAAAAGGATATTGTTTTATTTGCGGTACCCTCACCCTTTGTTCGCAGTACGGCAAGACTGGCGGCACCTTTTATAAGTGAAAAACAAATTTTGGTTGATGTGGCAAAAGGAATTGAGGGCGATACGCTTTTTACAATGACCCAAATTATTGCTGACGAACTAAAAAACGATAATGTAAGTCTTATTGCGCTTTCCGGTCCTACCCATGCCGAAGAAGTTGCCCTTGGTTTGCCGACAGCTATTGTTGCCGCAGGCAAAGATGAGATTGCAGTAAAAGAGGTTTGCAAAACATTTACCACTGATTTTATGCGCGTCTATGCCAATAATGATATTCTTGGTGTGGAACTATGTGGGGCTATTAAAAATATTATTGCATTGGCGGCGGGTATTTCTGCAGGACTTGGATATGGTGATAATGCAAAAGCAGCCTTGATTACTCGAGGCGCGGCAGAAATGGCGCGCTTAGGTATGGCAATGGGGTGCCAAACCCAGACCTTTGCAGGACTGGCAGGGGTAGGTGACCTGATTGTTACCGCTACCAGTGTGCATAGTCGGAACAATCGTTGCGGTATGATGATTGGGCAAGGAATGGAACCTGATAAGGCAGTAAAGCAGGTGGGAATGGTTGTAGAGGGAATTAATGCCCTGTCACCTGTTATGAAATTGGCACGACAGTATGGAGTTGATATGCCGATTGTTCAAGCAGTAAACTCGATTATAAATGAAGGACTGGAACCTGATGCTGCTGTACAAAACCTGATGAGACGAGAAAGCAAAGTAAGTGAATTTTAAATTGCAAATCCGCTGATGAATGGTACATTCATCAGCGGATTTTATTGTT
>JAZRAZ010000087.1:0-1839 GCA_045634825.1 Eubacteriales bacterium
GTAAAATTATTTTCTTTTGTATTCCAGCGCACGGACACACCAATCCCACCTTGGGCGTTGTTAAGGAATTAGTTTCTCGCGGACATCAGGTGTGGTACTACTCATATAACATTATGCGTGAAAAAATCGAGTCGGCAGGGGCAACATTTATATCCTGTGATGATTATGATACGGAGCAAAACTTAAGCGCCAAAGACGCTACCCGTGTAGGAAAAGACCTGGCATTCTCTACAAAGATACTTGTAGATACCACATTGGCTCTTGATGACAAGGTTTGCAGGGAGATGGCAGAGCTTAAGCCTGATTGTATCGTGGCGGATTCCATGGCACTATGGGGAAAAGCGGTCGCACTGAAACTCGGCATTCCGTTTGTTTCTTCAACAACAACTTTTGCCTTTAATCAACACTCGGCTAAAATTATGAAACAAGGTGTCGGAGATTTGTTTAAGATGCTCTTTGCAATGCCAAAAACATCTAAACAAGTCAAACGGCTAAAGGATAAGGGGTATCCTGTTAATAATATTCTTGATATTATTGGCAATGATGATAACACCCACACGATTGTCTATACTTCTCCCGAATTTCAACCATGTTCAGAAACTTTTTCGGAAAAGTACGCATTTGTCGGGCCCTCGATTCGTCCTGCAACTGAGGAAATAGAGAAAAAGAGGGATAAATTGATTTATATATCTATGGGAACTGTCAATAATGACATGATGCCTTTTTACAAATCTTGTATATCTGCTTTGACAAAAACAGATATACAAGTGATAATGTCTGTTGGCAATTTGGTGTCTATCGAGGACTTTGGGGAGCTCCCTGAAAATATATCAATTTTTTCACATGTTGACCAGATTGCAGTTCTGAAAAAAGCGGATGTCTTTGTATCACACTGCGGAATGAACAGTGTCAGCGAAAGTTTGTATTTCGAAGTTCCGCTTGTTATGTTACCACAGACCTCAGAGCAAAAAGGCGTTGCCGAGAGAGTATCTCAGCTTGGTGCCGGTATAAAACTTGATAAATTAGACGGAGCATCCGTTTTGAGTGCTATAAATAAAATATTAAGTGTTGACACCTATAAGCAAAATGCCGAGAAAATTGCTGAAGGATTTAAAAACTCTTCAGGTGCAAAGGGTGCAGCAGACAAAATCATACAGGTTTGTAATGATATTAAACTTTAATTTGGAGTGGAGAATTAAGCAATGAAAATTTACGATATTTCACAAGAAGTTTTCGGTTGTCAGGTGTATCCCGACGATCCACTACCTGAGAAAAAGATACTTAAATCAATGAACAAAGGTGAAGTGTATAATTTGACAGCATTTAATATGTGTGCACACAACGGCACGCATATAGATGCACCATTCCATTTTGTTAAAGACGGCAAAACTGTAGATGAGATATGTATAGAGACATTTGTGGGAATGGCTTATGTGGCAGAACATCATGGTATTGTCACCGGTGATGGTGCTATAGAAATAATTGAAAAAGCAAAAAAACAGAACATTGAAGCTGCAAAGAGAATTCTGATTAAGGGTGATGCCGAAGTATCACTTGAGGCAGCAAAGGTATTTGCATCTTCAGATGTTTTGCTTTTAGGAAATGAATCCCAGACAATCGGTCCGCAAAATGCCCCAATGGCAGTACATCTTGTGCTTTTGAGTGCTAATGTTATATTGCTTGAGGGAATTCGTTTATCAGAAGTGCCTGAAGGTGTTTATTTTTAAATGCTGCACCGCTGAATTTATCAGGTGCGGACGGTTCACCATGCAGAGCTGTATTGATTGCTGATGCCGAGAGATAAATAAAAATTGGGGGAGAAAAAAGAAATGGTAGAAA
>JAZRAZ010000088.1:0-7235 GCA_045634825.1 Eubacteriales bacterium
TCACCGGTGTGTGCAGACAAAATCTGCGTATTCAGGTCCGAGAAATTCAGAAACATCGCAAAATATACAATGCTTACAACCAAGCCAAAAAACATACCAATTTTAATAGCAGGCCGACTGTGTTCGCTTTGCTTTATGGTCAAAATGGTAGTCATTACCATAAATAGCAATGATATCATTATTATCAGAACACAAACAAACAAATTGTTATTAAGGGTCAAAGCATTAACATTCTGTTCGGCAAAATAAGAGCCCACTTCTCCAGTATATTTTAACATGGCAATCAGCGGAATTTTGCTTGCTTTTCCAAACCCAAACGGGTTAAAAAAAGGAATAAAAGCAAAAACAAACTGAATTAACACAGTAATTTGTAAAAACAAAAGACTTTTTGATTTACTATCTTTCATCATTCATCTTCTCTCATTCAAAATTTAATCTTTTTTTGCGCCAATCTTACGCTCAGTACCTTTAAAAAGGGCAATGATATTTTTATTGTGTCTATATAAAACCATAGCAGTTGTCAAAAAGGCGACGACAATCACCGAAACATCAAACCCACAAATCAACAAACCTATAGGATATGACAATGCGGCGATAATTGAACCTAAAGACACATACCTTGTTACCCAAACAATTAAAGCAAATAAAGCAATTGCAACTATAAAAACTCGCCAATCTAACATTAAAATGCAAGCCGAACCCGACGCAATACCTTTTCCACCTTTAAATCTAAAAAAAACAGGAAAACAATGACCGATGACGCAAGCAAGTCCCATAATTGCTTTGATCAACTGAACTTGTTGTTCGTCACGATAGACAATCCATGCTATTCCAACCGCAATTACAACTTTTAATACATCGCCCAAAAAAGTAATGGCAGCACTCTTTTTGCCAAAACTACGCAACATATTGGTAGCTCCTGCATTACCGCTCCCCTGCGTACGAATATCCTTATTATAACTTAGTTTAGAATATAGGATGGAGGTATTCAAACATCCAATCAGATAAGATAATATTAACAAAAGAATAAACACTATCACGCTTCCTTCTCTCCTTTTTCTCGAACAATAAATCTGATAGGTGAACCAATAAAACCAAAGGTACTTCTAAGCTGATTTTCTAAATACCGCTGATACGAAAAATGAAACAAATCTTTTTTGTTTACAAAAAAAACAAATGTCGGCGGTGCAACAGAGGCTTGCGTCATATAATAGATGCGCAAACGTTTCCCCTTATCTGAGGGCGGTTGAACGCGTGTTGTTGCATCAGTCAACATATCATTAAGTTGCCCCGTAGTCACTCTTTTAATGTTGCTTTGATGTGTTGAACAAATCAAAGCAAACAATTTATCAACTCTTTGACCCGTTTTAGCCGAAATAAAATGAATTGGTGCAAATGAAATAAAAGCAAAATCATTCAGTATTGCTTTTCTCATCGTTTCCATCGTATTGGTTTCTTTTTCTACAGTATCCCATTTATTAACAACGACAACCAATGCTTTTCCTTGATCATTGGCATATCCCGCTATCTTAGTATCCTGTTCCGTTACGCCCTCATTTGCATCCAGCATTATAACACAAACATCTGAACGATCTACGGCCATATAAGATCTAAGAACACTATATTTTTCAATAGTATCATTTACTTTTTTCTTTTTTCGGATGCCTGCTGTATCAATAATGCAAAATTTACCGTATTCGTTTTCAACAGGAGAATCAACAGCGTCTCTTGTGGTTCCGGGAATATCAGAAACTATTGATCTTTCTTCTCCGATAATATAATTTAATAACGAAGACTTTCCTACATTTGGCTTACCAATTAAAGCAACTTTAATAATGTCGTCATCTTCATTTTCAAAATTATCAAAATCAATGTGACTATATACTTCATCCATAAGATCACCCGTTCCCAAGCCGTGAAGCGAAGATACGGCCACCGGGTCACCCAATCCCAAAGTATAAAATTCATAAAATTCTGACGGTAGTTCCCCTACAGAATCCATCTTATTAATGCATAAAACTATGGGTTTACCTGAGCGATGTAACATAGAGGCAATTTCACGATCTGCTGCTGTTACTCCGGTATGAATCTCCGTCATCATAATAATGACATCAGCAGTGTCAATCGCTATTTGTGCCTGTGCACGCATCTGTTTTAAAATTATATCATCCGTGTTTGGTTCAATACCACCCGTATCAATTAATGTAACTTTTTTACCGACCCATTCCACCGTTGTATATAAACGGTCACGGGTAACACCGGGAGTATCTTCAACAATAGACAAACGCTGTCCACTTAACTTATTAAATAATGCAGACTTACCAACATTGGGTCTGCCGACAATTGCAACTATGGGTTGTGCCATTATAAATCTCCTCAATAAAAAGGTAATTATGAAAAATAGAGAAGGCATCAGCCTTCTCTATCATCTACATAGTAGTTTTGAGCGAAAAATCGCAGCTGGCTGTTACTGCAGTAACTTAGTTTTCTGCAACGGGCTCAGCAGTTTCAGCAGTTTTAGCAGCGGGCTTAGCAGCAGTCTTAACTACTTCTTTGCCGTCATAAAAACCACAATTTTTGCAAACTCTGTGAGAGAGCTTCATTTCGTGACACTGAGGACACTCGACCATACCGGGAAGTTTTAACTTCCATACGCTTGATCTTCTCTTATCTCTTCTTGCTTTAGATACTTTTCTCTTCGGAACTGCCATTATCTGTTACCTCCTTATATTTAAGCAGACATTTTTACCACTTTAAATTTCTCAGAACCTCAAGTCGAGGATCCGGCACTCTTTTATCGCAAGAACATTCGCGTTCATTAAGATTGCATCCACAAACAGGACAAAGCCCTTTACAATCATCTACGCATAAATGCTTTGCAGGAAAAGAGAGCAAAACCTCTGTTACAACTTCCTGCTCATAATCAAAGGATTCATCTGCAGAGAGTATGATCCCATCAAAATCCTCATCATCACAAATCTTTTTAACATCTTTAGTGTAATCAAATACAAGTACTTGCGCCATTGGTGTTAAACAACGATCGCATTCCGTCTTATACTTAATTTCACCAAAGAAGCGAACAGTTACTATATCAGCAGAATTGCGGATACACATAGTTGCCTCACCTTTAGCATCCAAAATACCACGCTCAATCAAAAGTGCTTGATCGGATAAATCCAAAGGAAAAGAAATTGTTTTAGAATAGCCGGGACTAATAAGGGCTTCATGTAATCTGATCGTTTTCATATTTCATCCTTACAGAATAGTTGCAGACTACATTATACAGATTTTATAGCAAATTGTCAATAAGTAAAGCACAAATTTTCAAAAAATAGAAAATGCATATTGACAAATTGGTTTGCTTATTGTATAATTGTAAAGCATTATGCTTTACAGCATTACTTGGAGGCTATGTTATGGCAATGAAAAATTTAAAAATATCATTATTGTTAGACTTTTACGGAGCCATTCTTACCGATAAGCAAAGAGAGTCTCTTGAGTTATATTATAATGAAGATTTATCTTTGGCTGAGATTGCGGAAATTGCACACATTAGTCGCCAAGGTGTCCGTGACAATATAAAGCGCGGTGAAAACATTTTGATTGAAATGGAAAGCAAACTTGGCTTTTTTGAAAAATATGCCGACCTTGACGAAGTGATGGAACAAATTACAAACCTGACAGAAAATATTAAAGATGTCAATTCTATTCATTTTAAATCACGTGAACTGAACGAATTTTGTAATGACATCATTTCTATCACCAAGAATCACTCCCCCAGAGGTGAAGCCGATGGCATTTGAAAGCTTGACAGAAAAACTCTCAGCGGCATTTAAAAATCTACGCAATAAGGGAAAACTGACCGAATCAGATGTCAAATCCGCCATGCGAGAGATCAAGCTTGCTCTTTTGGAGGCAGATGTCAATTTCAAAGTTGTTAAAGAATTCATTCGTACTGTTTCCGAGCGTTGTGTTGGAAGTGAAGTTTTAGAAAGCCTTACCCCCGCACAACAAGTAATTAAAATCGTAAATGAAGAAATGACGAATTTAATGGGTTCGCAAATCTCCAAAATCCAAATTTCGTCTGCACCGCCCACTATTGTGATGATGGTTGGTTTACAAGGTACCGGTAAAACCACACATAGCGGAAAATTGTCATCCTATTTTAAAAAGCAAGGCAAACGACCTTTGCTGATTGCTTGTGATATTTACCGCCCCGCTGCAATAGAACAACTTAAAGTTGTAGGCTCAAGTGTTGATGTACCGGTTTTTTCTGTTGAAGGTGAAAACGATGCGGTTAAAATTGCACGTTTGGGTATTGCTCATGCGAAGAAACACGGTAATGATTTTGTTATAATTGATACAGCAGGTCGACTTCATCTGGATGAAGTGCTAATGAAAGAACTTGCAGACATCAAGACGGCAGTATCCCCTACCGAAATCTTATTAGTTGTCGATGCGATGACAGGCCAGGATGCCGTTAATGTAGCTCAAAGTTTTAACGAAGTTTTAGATATAACAGGTGTTTTACTCACCAAAATGGACGGCGATACGCGTGGTGGCGCTGCCCTCTCAGTAAAACATGTAACCGGCAAGCCTATCAAATTCATCGGAACCGGAGAAAAGTTAGATGCGCTGGAGCCCTTCTACCCTGACCGAATGGCATCAAGAATTTTAGGTATGGGTGATGTGCTTACTTTAATTGATAAAGCACAACAAAATTTTGATGAAAAGCAGGCGCGCATTTTAGAAGAAAAACTTCGCAAAAACACTTTTACCCTATCTGACTTTTTGATGCAAATGCGGCAAATTAAACAAATGGGACCGCTTGACAGTTTGCTCGGCATGATGCCCGGTATGAATCAAAAAGCATTACAAAATACACAAATTGATGAAAAACAGATGGATCGTATTGAGGCAATCATTTTATCTATGACGCCGGAGGAACGCGAAAATCCATCCATCATCAATGCAAAGAGAAAAATCAGAATTGCAAATGGTAGCGGAACGAAAGTAGAGGCTGTCAATCGTCTTCTGAAACAATTTTCTCAAATGAATCAGTTATTTAAGCAAATGAACTCAAAACAGGGCAGAAAAATGTTTCGTGGGTTCGGCTTAAAATAAATTAATTTTATAAACAATTCTTGAAAGAGGTGAAAAATATGGCAGTAAAAATCAGACTGAGAAGACTTGGCGCTAAAAAGGCTCCTACCTATCGTATTGTTGTTGCTGACTCCAGATATCCCAGAGATGGCAGATTCATCGAAGAAATCGGCACATACAATCCTTTAACTGATCCCGCAAGTGTTGAAATCGATGCTGATAAAGCACAATCTTGGATCAAAAACGGTGCTCAACCCACTGACACTGTTAAGGCAATTCTGAAAAAACAGGGTATTCTGTAAACTGTTGACCGCGGAGGAGCAATCCTCCGCGTCACAATGGACAAAAAGGAGTCAAAATGAAAGACTTAATTCTTTATCTGGCAAAGTCACTGGTGGACAACCCGGATCAAGTCCAGGTCAATGAAACAGAAAATGAGTCCGCCATTGTTTACGAACTCACTGTTGATCCAGATGACATGGGAAGAGTAATCGGCAAGCACGGCAAAATTGCCAAAGCAATTCGCGCCATTGTCAAATCCGCTTCCTACAAGTTGCCCAAAAAAGTAATTGTAGAAATCAAATAATCTCAGGAAGGTTTTTATGCCTTCCTGTTTTTATAAGGAGTATTCTTTTATGAAAAACAAATATCTTGATGCCGGAAAAATTGTAAACACTCACGGCATACGCGGGGAGCTTAAAATCTATCCTCTATGCGATTCCCCTGAATTTCTTTTGGAATTTAATCGCTTTTTTATAGATGGAGATGAAATTGAGGTCATCTCATCTAGAGTTCATAAAAACGTTGTACTGATGCGCTTAGAAGGTATTGATCACATAGACAGAGCAGAAACTATGATTGGAAAAATACTTAAAATAGACAGTGATGATGTAGAACTTGATGAAGGTCAATATTTTATCGAGGATTTAATCGGTATGCGAGTCATTGACGTTGATACAGGAAAAGAATACGGAAAACTTAAAAGTGTAATCCAAACAGGCGCCAATGATGTTTATGAGGTGCAGGGTGATAAACTCTATCTTGTACCCAAAATTGATGAGGTAGTCATTGATACAGACCTTGAAAAAGGTATAATCACCATTCGGCCATTGAAAGGATTGTTTGATAATTGAAATTCACGATAATGACACTATTTCCCGATATGATTCACGCTGTGCTTGACCAAAGTATCATTGGTCGTGCACAAAAAAAAGGTGCTGTTGAAATAGAAGTATTCAACATTCGGGATTATACGAAAAATAAGCAAAAACAAGTGGATGACTACCCGTACGGCGGTGGCAGCGGTATGATTATGCAGTGCCAACCCATTTACGATTGTTATCAGGAAATCATAAAAGATTTACCCCAAAAACCGCACACTGTTTTTATGTCACCGCAAGGCAAAGTGTTGACTCAAAAGAAAGTAAAACAACTTGCAGAGTATGAGCACATTGTCATTTTATGCGGTCATTATGAGGGCGTTGATGAACGCGTTTTAGAGGAAATCATTGATGAAGAAATTTCAGTAGGCGATTATGTTTTAACCGGAGGTGAAATGCCTGCCTGCATTTTGGTTGACAGTGTTGCCCGAATGGTCGATGGTGTTCTCTCCAGTTCCGAAGCATATGAGGGCGAAAGCCATTACAACGGATTACTTGAATATCCCCAATACAGTCGCCCGGAGGAATGGAACGGCAAGAAAGTTCCGGAAGTCCTGCTTTCAGGGCACCACGCTAATATAAAAAAATGGCGCGAGGAAATGTCCCTCAAGCGAACAAAGGAAAGACGCCCCGATTTACTTAACAAAGATTAAAAAAGTGCAGTTCAATGAACTGCACTTTTTGTTATCTTAAAACAAATGGTAGCTGGGAAATCACATCACTTGGAAGCATAGCGTATTCCCCAAATAATTCCACCGCCTTCTTCCCCGCTGCCGAATGAAACCAGACACCAGCCAATGCCGCCTGTGTAGCGCTGAATCCTTGTGCCAGAAAGGAAGCAATAAGCCCTGCCAAAACATCTCCGCTACCACCTTTTGCCATTCCGGCATTTGCCCCAGGTAACACCCATTGTTTTCCGTCGGGGTCAGTAATGAGTGTAATTGAATCCTTTAGCACCAATACACAACGGTT
>JAZRAZ010000089.1:0-4616 GCA_045634825.1 Eubacteriales bacterium
ATTATCGGGCAACGGACATTGAAATTTCCAAAGAGCAGGTCTGCTTTGTTTTGCACCATAAAGAGAAGCAATATAGTGTCACTTTAAACGGAAGTGGCAAGCATCTGGTCTATGATGCGTTGTCCGCCTTTGCAGTGGCAATGGAACTGAAAGTTGCCCCCGAGGTAATTTCTTCTCAACTTGCCTCTTATCAAAGTGGGGGACTGAGGCAACATATTTTCAGACAGGACAATATCCTACTGTTTGATGACACTTATAACGCGGCGCCTGAATCTATGCAGGCGGCACTGGGCGTTTTGTCAGTATATCCCAATCGCAAAATTGCGGTGCTTGCCGATATGCTGGAACTTGGTGATTATGCCGAACAGGCACATCAAGTTGTGGGAAAAAGTTGTGAGCAAAATGGCGTGGATGTCCTGATTTGCTTTGGTGAATATGCAGAAATAATGGCAAGCGGTTTTGCAGGAGAAAAATATATTTGCAAACATCGTGATGAAGCACTTGATGCACTTATGAAAGTAGCCAAAGAGGAGGATATCATTCTCTTTAAAGGCTCCCATTCAATGCATTGTGATATTTTGCTTGAAGATTTTATAAAAAGGTGGAAAAATAAATGAGCATTGTAAAAATTATTTTGGCAGTCATTATTACTTTTTTACTATCGCTTCTGATTGCACCCTGGGTGCTGCATGAACTGCGGAAAAAGCACGCGGAGCAACATATTTTGGAAATCGGCCCTAAGTGGCACGAAACCAAGGCGGGTACGCCTACAATGGGCGGTATCATTTTCATTATTCCCGTGATGTTGGTCACATTGGTGCTGGCAATCTCCAATATCTTTTCAGGTGACTACCGCTTGTGTCTTAGTATGATTTTTGCTTTGCTTTGCGGCGGCATCGGTTTATTGGATGACAGTGTAAAAATTTTTAAGGCACGAAATAAGGGACTTTCGGTGCGTCAAAAAACCGTTACCCTTATGTTGCTGATTGCATTGTATTTAGGCGCGATGTATCTGCTGGATTACATCACCGATACACTGTTTATTCCCTTTATCAATTTGTCTGTACCGATGGGTGTCTTTTACTTTCTCATAATGTTGCCCCTTTCGTTTTTCTTTGTAAACTCGGTTAATTTAACCGACGGTCTTGACGGACTGGCAACCAGTGTAACCGTTCCGTATGTGCTTGCCTTTACTGCTATTGCAGTTTTGACAAATACTTCGGTGCAAAGTAATGAAGGTATGGCAATCTTCAGCGCTTCTCTGATTGGAGGACTGCTGGCGTTTTTGGTTTATAATTTTTACCCCGCAAAAGTATTTATGGGGGATACAGGTTCACTGTTTTTGGGTGGCTGTGTGGTAGCCCTTGCATTTTCTTATAATGCACCGATGCTGTTGCTTTTAGGCGGTATCGTTTACTTAGTGGAAGGTGTCAGCGTCGTGTTGCAGGTACTGTTTTTCAAACTTACCCACGGCAAGCGCCTGTTCAGAATGGCACCCATTCATCATCATTTTGAGATGCAAGGAAAAAGTGAGGTACAGGTTGTGATCGGTATGAGTGTACTTTCTTTAATTGGTGCCATTCTTACCGTAGCGGCAATTCTGTTTTATCAGGGCGGATATATTCAACTGTAGGAGATAACATATGAAACTGGGCAAACGCAAAACATCTGCAAAACCAAATACAAAAGAACGCGCAGGCATTGACATTCCGTTTTTGCTTTTAGTGTTGTGTTTACTCGGATTTGGACTGGTTATGGTCAGTTCCGCCAGTTATGTCAGCGCGTATTACAAGTACAGCGACAGTTTTTACTTTATCAAGCGTCAGGCAATTTTTGCCTTGCTTGGCATCGGTGCGATGTTCTTTTTTGCTTTTTTTAATTACAAATGGTTTAAAAAGAAGGTTTGGCTGATTTTACTTGTGGCACTCATTATGGTGGTACTGGTACTCATTCCCGGCATCGGCATCAAAGTCAATGGTGCAAGAAGATGGCTGGGCATCGGTGGCTTTCGTATTCAGCCTTCTGAACTTGCCAAATTTGCGGTGATTGTGTTTTTGTCTTCTTATATTTCCATCAATCACGAACGGATGAAACGGTTTGATGGATTGTTGCCGGCGGTGGCAGTATTGGGCATATTTACATTTTTAGTTGCTATCGAAACGCATTTTTCGGGCGCTATTTTGATTTTCTGTGTTGGTGCGGTAATGTTGTTTATCGGCGGAATGAGTATTCGCACTCTTTTGTCCTTTGGCGCTCTGGGCGGCGGCGGTTTGCTTTGCTTTATTTTGTTTACCGATTATGCCAAGGTCAGACTGGAAACCTGGTTTAATCCGTTTGCCAATCCCACGGACGAGGGATTCCAGATTGTCCAGTCACTTTATGCCATCGGTTCGGGCGGTGTGTTCGGACTGGGACTGGGGCAATCGCGTCAAAAGCATCTTTATATCCCCGAACCGCAAAACGACTATATCTTTTCCATTGTCTGTGAGGAACTTGGTTTTGTCGGTGCATTGGTCGTATTGCTTTTGTTCATTCTCTTGATTTGGCGCGGTTATAATATCGCTTTTCATATGAAAGACAAATTTTCTATGATGCTGGTAGCGGGTATTATTACCCGTGTTGCCATACAAGTTATTTTTAACATTGCCGTTGTGACCAATGCCTTTCCCAGCACCGGCATCAGTTTGCCGTTTTTCAGTTACGGAGGAACGGCGTTGTTGGTGTTGATGGCAGAAATGGGCATTGTGCTCTCGGTTTCAAGGTTTAGTACTTTAGACAAAGAAAAAGTGTAGGTGAATAGAGTGAGAATTGTTTTGGCAGGCGGCGGTACCGCCGGACATATCAATCCTGCTCTGGCGATTGCGCAGGCGCTTAAATCGGCAGACAATAAGGCAGAAATACTTTTTATCGGCAATCAAAATTCTTTGGAGGAAACGCTGGTCAAACGCGCCGGTTTTGATATTAAATTTATTAAAATTCAAGGACTCAATCGCAGACAACTGCATAAAAATATCACCACCGTTAAATTGCTTTTAAAGGCAATTAAAGATGCTGGGAAGATTATAAAAGAATTTTCTCCCGATGTGGTCGTAGGAACCGGTGGGTATGTCAGCGGTCCGGTATTGTTTGCTGCCCACAAACTCGGCGTACATACTTGTATTCACGAGCAAAACGCTTTTCCGGGACTAACCTCTAAAATTCTTTCCCGTCGGGTAGAAAAGGTATTTATCAGTTTTGAGAACAGTGCAAAATACTTTAAAGATTCTTCCAAACTGATTTTGACAGGCAATCCGCTCCGTCAGGAGTTTTCAGCGCTGGACAGAAAGCAAAGCCGTGACAAACTGGGGCTGAAAGATGAGGACTTTTATGTATTATCTTTTGGTGGCAGTCTGGGCGCGCGTGTTTTAAATGAAACAATGCTCGGCGTTTTTGAGAAAAATAAAGAAAAGGACGATTTTGTTCATTGTCACGCTATGGGTAAACTCGGTAAAGACTGGATGCCTGAAAGATTAAAGCAAATGGAAATCCCTGTTGGCGCACAAACGGGCAGATACAGAATTTCCGATTACATTCACGATATGTCCTGTCAGATGGCAGCGGCAGATGCCGTAATTGCGCGCGCGGGTGCTATTACCATTGGGGAACTTTTGGCACAGGGCAAAGCGGCAATACTCATTCCTTCTCCCAATGTAACACATAATCATCAGTATCATAACGCATTGGCACTGGCTGAAAAAAATGCGGCATTGATGATAGAGGAAAAAGATTTAAGTGTGGAGCGTTTGTATGAAACGATTCTCTCGCTTAAGCAAGATACTTCGTTGCAACAAAAACTTTCCCGCTCGGCTGAAAAGATGGCGCATTGTAATGCCGCCCAAGTGATTGCCGACGAAATTCAAAAGATGCTCTGAACCAAAAAACTCTTTTTGGCATATGATAAACCAAGCAAATCAGAAATGGGGAAATCATATGCCGAAGTATATCGTTCGTGGTGCTGTCCCTTTGCGGGGCAGCATTTCGGTGCAAGGGGCAAAAAACAGTGTGCTGCCGATTCTGGCGGCATCGCTATTATGTGAAGGGACGGTGCAACTTTCAGGTGTACCGCAACTTCGCGATGTGACGGTTTCAATGAAACTGCTGGAAAAACTCGGATGCAGAATACAGCGCGGTGAACACCGTTTGGAGTTGAATTTTTCCGAATGTAACTACTGTTCGTTGGAAAAAGCGGATTGTAGGCGGATGCGCTCATCGGTTCTGTTTTTGGGCGCATTGTTGGGGCGCTTCGGAAAGGCAAAAATGTACTTTCCGGGTGGATGCGTTTTGGGAGAACGTCCCATTGATTTACATATCCGAGCGCTCAAACAAATGGGCGCGGAAATTGAATGTGTCGGTGACGAGATTTGGGCGACCTGTCCACGCGGTCTGCAAGGCAGTGAGATACATCTGTCTTATCCCAGCGTCGGAGCAACGGAAAACATTTTAATGGCGGCTGCTCTTGCCAAAGGTACCACAATATTGTATAATGGAGCAAGAGAACCCGAGATAGAAGACCTGATTGATTTTCTGCGCTTAATGGGCGCACGGATTGAACATAAAAACGGGTGCACCGTTATTGA
>JAZRAZ010000090.1:0-3970 GCA_045634825.1 Eubacteriales bacterium
CCCCGTCAGTCAGCGCCGAAGCGAGCAGATTGACCGCATTGTTATAGGTGCCGCCGTATTGGGTGCAGGAAAGAAAAATAAAGATATGCGACTGCTCTCGGCACTCAAAAATACTTCTTTTAAAGACCCGCTTATGATGCAAAAACTCGACGCGGATATCGAGGCACTTGAAAACGGTTTGTCAATTGCAGGTCGCGACAGATATTTGCCGCTGGAAATGGGCGGTGTGTTTACCCTGCGCGATTATCTGCCCGATGCGCTGATGGTGGTTTGTGATTATGGCAGTATGCGCGAGCGCTTTGAGTTTCTTCAGTGGCAACTGGAGGAAGATGGCAAGCGTATGATCGAGGAGCATCTGCCGTTTTTGGCTGGGGAAAAATACTTTGTCGGCTTTGAGGATTTTGCCGAAATGGTACAAAGCAGTCACGCGGTACTGCTTTCCACCTTATCGCTGTCGGGGTATCTCGGAAAACTCTCATTTTTGCAAGAACTTTCGGTACGGCAAGATGCCCTGACGCGCAACGACCCCGACCTGATGGCAGAGGAAATCCGAGAGGCACTCAGAGATAAAACAGTCTTTTTCTGTACGGGAGGAAACTTTGAAACCGTCGGCAAAATGCTTGCCGAAATGGACCTGCCGTTTGGACAGAAGGTAAAAAAAGGCGTTGTCTGTTTGTTGCCTGAAACGCTGCTGGCTGACTGTGAAATTGGGCACAGTATATTGCTTTTGGGTGATAAAGTCAGCAAAAAAAGTACCACTCGTCGCACCCGCAGAGGAATGGGTGAAAAAATCAAATCTTTTGCCGATATTACGCCGGGAGATTTGGTGGTGCATCTGCACCACGGTATCGGTGTATATCGCGGTATCAGACGGGTGGACAATCACAGGGTTGTCAAAGACTATCTGACCATCAGTTACGATAAAGGGGACACTTTGTATGTTCCCACCAACCAACTGGACTTGATTGCAAAATATATGGGAACGGCGGAGGATACGCGTGTTAAACTCTCTCGCCTCGGCAGTGGTGCTTGGGAAAAAGCAAAAGCAAAAGCCAAAAATCAGACCCGTATTCTTGCCAAAGAACTCATAGAACTGTATGCCAGACGCAAGCAGGCAAAAGGGTTTGCCTTTTCACCCGACACCGATTGGCAACGGCAGTTTGAGGATAACTTTGCCTATGTGGAAACCGACGACCAGATTCGTTGCATCTCGGAAATCAAAGAGGATATGGAAAAACCTTATCCGATGGACAGACTGCTTTGCGGAGATGTCGGTTTCGGCAAAACAGAGGTGGCACTGCGCGCCATTTTTAAGGCGGTAGTCGATTCTAAGCAGGCGGCAGTGTTGGTGCCGACCACCATTCTCTCCCAGCAACATTATAAAACCATTCTGTCCCGCTTGCGCGGCTTTCCTATCAAAGTAGAGGTACTCAACCGCTTTAAAAAGCCAAAACAGCAACAGGAGATTTTGCGCCGACTCAGGCGCGGAGAAATTGATATTATCGTCGGTACCCATCGTCTGTTGCAAAAGGATATTATCTTTAAGGATTTGGGACTACTGGTGGTGGATGAAGAACAGCGTTTCGGCGTTAAACACAAGGAAGCCATCAAAAGTATGGCAATCGGTGTCGATGTACTGACCCTTTCTGCCACTCCCATTCCCCGTACACTCAATATGGCATTGTCGGGTATACGCGATATGTCTATGATTGAGGAGGCACCTGCCGACCGCTATCCCGTTGCCACCTATGTGCTGGAGTATGATAGGGCGGTGATACTGGGTGCTATTCGCAGAGAAATGCGCCGTCACGGGTGTGTGTATTATCTGAAAAATAATATTGAAGAACTGGAGCGCATCGCCGCATCCATCCGTGAGGAAATTCCCTCGGCGCGCGTGGCAATCGCGCACGGACAGATGCAGGGAGGCACCCTTGAAAACATCTGGCAACAGGTGCTGGACAGAGAGGTCGATGTCCTGCTGTGCACCACCATTATTGAAACGGGTATAGATGTGTCCTTCGCCAACACGCTGATTATTGAGGATGCCGACCGAATGGGACTGGCACAGTTGCATCAGATTCGCGGCAGAATCGGGCGCTCCAACATTCGCGCTTATGCATATCTTACCTATCATATCGGACGAGAACCCAGTGAAATTGCAGCAAAACGACTGATGACCATCAAAGAATTTACCGCCTTTGGTTCAGGCTTTAAAATCGCGATGCGCGATTTGGAAATTCGCGGGGCGGGCAGTGTGCTGGGAGAACGGCAACACGGACATCTGAACACCGTCGGCTACGATATGTATATGCGCCTGCTCAGCGAAGCGGTGGCAGAGGAAAAGGGGGATACTACACCGCCCAAAAGCGATTGCCAGATGGATATTGCAGTTTCTGCCTTTTTGCCCACCGATTATGTCGAGCGCGAGGAATGGCGCATTGACCTTTACAAAAAGATTGCCGCTATTGAAAACAGAGAAGACCTGGCGGATATTACCGACGAACTATGCGACCGGTTCGGCGAACCGCCAAGTGAGGTACTGTCGCTGATGCGGATTGCCTTGCTGCGCGGTACGGCAAGACGGGTCGGCGTCAGCGAAATCAAGCAAAAAGGGCAAAGTATTCTGATATTTTTAGAGCGCGGAGAGCCGGAGCGTTTGTTTGCCGCTGTCAGAGGTTTTAAGGGACGGCTGCGCCTGTCCAACGCCGCTTTGCCATACCTTACTCTTTTCTTAAAAGAGGGAGATACCATCGAGCAAATTCAAGCGGTCATTGACTATATCAGCGAATAAAAATGCCTTGTAAGCGATTGCTTACAAGGCATTTTATCATTTTTTGGGGGTGTCAAAGGCAGGGTTGAAGGCATAGTAGTTTTTGGAGTTGAGGTGGTCGAGCACTTTGTTTAAGGATTCGCCGAAGCGTTGATAGTGGACGATTTCTCTTTCTCTTAAAAAGCGAAGCGGTGCGATGACATCGGGGTCATTCATCAGCCGCAACACATTTTCATAGGTGGTGCGTGCTTTTTGCTCTGCTGCCAGGTCTTCGTGCAGATCGGTGATGGGGTCGCCTTTGGATTGGAAGGTGGCAACGGTGTAGGGCACGCCGTTGGCGTCGGTGGGATAAATGCCGCCTGTGTGCTCCACATAGAAAGGTGCAAACCCTTGCTGTTCAATCTGCTCGGGGGTAAGACCATCGGTCAGTTGTCTAAGGATGGCAGACAAAATTTCCTGATGATTCATTTCCTCGGTGCCGATGTCGGATAGGGTTGCCATTACATCGGCGTAGGGCATCGCGTAGCGTTGATTGAGATAGCGCTGGGAGGCGCCCAGTTCGCCGTCGGGGCCGCCCATCAGGCTCATAATCAGTCTGGCGGTGCGGGCGTTGGGGCGTCTGATGTCAACAGGAAACTGCAGTTTCTTTTCGTATTTCCACATAATTTATTCTCCTCTCTCCCACGGCCACGGCTCGTTGATCCAGGTCCACTGGGTGTCACTGGTGACATCCTGATGGGTCAGGGGGCCGAACAGGGCGGTGTATTGTTCTTTTAGGTGGCAGGCCTCGTCTTTCACTTTGTGAAAATATGCCAGTGCCTTGGTGTCGGTGGGGTGGGTGTTCAGATAGAGTGCGGTGTCGTGCACGGCAAAATCAGCCGCTTGCAGACGGCGCAAAAGTTCTGCTCTTTTCATTTGTTCATCCCTCCGTGTTTAAAGGGAAGGTCAAGGGCAGGAAAGATGGTGCCTGCCATCAAGCCTTCCTCGTTTTCGTAAACAATCGTCCATTTTTGTGGCGGAACATATGCCATGGCAAGTGGCAGGGGCAGTTGACCGGCGGTGCCGGTGCTCCTTATTGTTTCGGCAAAAATGGAAGAAATCTTATCAAATTGTTCTTGCATTTTTTTGTTCTCCTTTTTAATATTGAAGGCAAATGCCCTCGGTTTATTGTATGAAAAAACCTCTCCTGTGTGCATAATA
>JAZRAZ010000091.1:0-1975 GCA_045634825.1 Eubacteriales bacterium
TCCATCATGCCTAAATGGTTGTCTCGCATATCCATTATAACCGATATTTTGAATTCTGCCGAGTATTTTCTGAAAATTTGTCCTTTCTTTGCCATAAAAATATGCACCTCCAAAAGTGTCTAACTTTTGGGGTGCATATCAAATTTTCCGTACGGGTTTTTGTTTTTATCAGTTATAGTATCTATACAGGAATGTGACAATTTGACCGCGTGTGCAAGGAGCATTGGGACTAAAGGTGGTTGTCGAGGTGCCGGCGGTAATATCGTTTTCTACTGCCCAAAGCACTGCGTTGTAATAAAAGTCTGTCTGTTTGACATCTTTAAAGGGATTGTGCGTGGTGGTGGGTTCGGGGGAACCTGCGGCTCTCCACAAAAATGCGGCAATCTGACCGCGCGTACAGGAAGCGTTGGGGGAGAAAGTGGTTGCGCTTGTTCCCGAAGTGATACCGTTCTCTACCGCCCAGAGAACCGCTTGGTAGTAATAGTCACCATTTTTGACATCGGTGAAGGGGTTGTTGTTTGTGGTGGGTTCGGGGGAACCTGCGGCTCTCCACAGAAACGCGGCAATCTGACCGCGTGAGCAGGCGGCGTGAGGAACAAAACTGGTTTCGGTAATCCCTGAAGTAATGCCGTTTTCTACCGCCCACAGTACAGGAATATAGAAGAAATCGCCTTTCTTGACATCGGTAAACGGATTTTGCCACATAGTGCCTTCTGCAATAAAAGTTTCTTTATCACCGCAAACCGAGCAGGTGCGGGTCTTAGTGCCGTCACTTTCGTCGGTGGCGTCATTGTTATAGATAAATTGACCGTAACGGTGCATAACACTGCGGGGAGCAAAGCAAATATTGCAATCGGTATCACAAGCATTGTCATAGGTGTGCTCGGTAATTCTGGGTGTAAAGCAAATGTTGCAATCGGTATCGCAAGCATTGTCGTAGATGTGGTCGGCAACTTGTCTTATAAAACCGCAGATGCAATCGGCATCACACGCATTTTCAAATTCGTGCGGCTTGGAATTGATAACATCACCGCATGCGGTACACCGATCAAAATGATTTTGTTCATCGTGGAAAGGAATATAGTTATGTGTGGTTTGCCGTTCAAAATTGCAGATGTTGCAGATTTTGTCACAGGCATTATCATATTGATGGTTGGTTTTTCTTGTGAAACCGCAGTCGCAAGCGCGGTCACAATCATTTTCAAAGAGGTGCGCATCGGTATTGATTTTATCGTTGCAAACAAGGCATTGTTGCCAATGTTGCTTTGCAGAATATTTATATTCGTATTGATGAGGATTTACAATAACGCTGAAATTATCCACAAAACTGTCTTTGGATACCGTAATCCATATGGTGCCGGGAACGGAGGTATCAAATGCGCTGATTTCAAAATCGTTTATTTGCTCACTTTGCCCATTATCATAATTTGCATATACGGTAAGTCCTGAAAAATCAGGAGTTTCGCCTTGATGGTAGACGGTTTTGGTGGGCTGGGTACGAACTTCAATCGAAGTAAGCGCCTTGGCAATACACTCAAAGGGAATGGTGTTTTCGGAATAGATATTGCCATACTTTACTTTTACATTTTGTTTTCCTGCCGCTGTGAGTTTCAGGTCAGGTAACATCGAAAGGGTGACATCTACAATCGACTCCAGAGAGTTTTCATAAATCACCTTGATTTGAAGCCCTTTCAGGTCGGGGGTTTGTCCTTCTTTAAACTCAATGGTTTCAGGCACCGAAAGGACGATAATTTTCTGCGGCTTTGCCTGCGGGTTACTTTTGAGTTGGGGATATTCAAAGCCAAAAGTTTTGTCAAAATACCAGGTTTGGCTAAAATCCATATAGGAAAGAGAGGACTGATTTTTCATCTGCGAAGCGGAACGGGAAAAACAGTTATAAATGGTGCCGCTGCCGCCGGCGCTCAAACCGATGCCGGAGAGATAGTAGAAAACGGGAACTTGTGCGACCATATAT
>JAZRAZ010000092.1:0-1074 GCA_045634825.1 Eubacteriales bacterium
CCCTAATACCATTATACCATACCTTTTCGGACAAACCGGACAACTAAAAGCCAACATCGTTTGACAAAATTAAATCACTTTGATTTTGTCCCCCAACCCTCCTGCACTCTTTTTCGGCCTTTCAAAACTAAAATTAAAGCGCTTTACACTCGGGCGCGGCGGCACGGGTCGTGGCTGAGAAGCCACAAAATAACGAAGGGCATCGGGCGCGTGGGTGAGTTCGTGGGGATGGATGGCAACATCGTCGGGATTTTTGGGGTCTGCCTGCAAAGCAGGCAAGCACCGAATGAGATTAACACAATTTGAAAAAATCCGTAATTTCGGGCGTTTTTTCCCGTCTTCGCACAATACGGGACAAAGCCACTCCTTGAGTTGAAACCAACCGCTGACCCTGCCGTTTGCCGCGCGGGTCAGATGAATACCGTACTCGGCAAACAGGGCGGCAATACTTTTGCCGCTGTCTTTGAGCCTGCTCCATAAATCAGGGGGCGCAAGATAACAATAAATGTCCTCTCCCTGACACATTTCTCTGATTCTCTGTGCCGCCGAGGACACGATGTGCCCCTGCCCGCCGTTGTCCTTGCCCTCGTAGAGTTCGCGGTAGACATAGGCGCCCCCGCCCTCATCGACGGCAATCAGATACGCGGCAAGCATATCCAGTCCGTAGTCCATCACAAAATACCGCCGCCACTCCTTTGGAATGGCAAACGGAGCAACCGTGTGCAGACTTCGGTCCCAGTCGGAAAAGTACTGCCCCTCGAAAATATCCCACTCACCGTATAGCAAGGCGCGACGGTCTTTATCCGATAGGTTTTCAAGACGGCGCACATAGTCGGGGTCTTTTTTCAGCAAAAAGCAGTTGTCCTGCACTTTGGCAGGCAGAAAGATACGACTCCCTGCTGTAAAGGAATACACCTTTTCAGGCTCGCCGATATCCACAAACCGACTTTTCACCCAACCGTGTCCCACTCCGCCGGGATTGGTGGTCGAGCGCACGGATTTTGGAAAATCGTTGGCACCGCGCAGACGGGAAATGAGATAAACATACATCTGCTCGGTAAAGTGGGTCAGTTC
>JAZRAZ010000093.1:0-4064 GCA_045634825.1 Eubacteriales bacterium
CGCGTGATGCCGAGGGCATCACGCGCTTTCTCTGATGAAAAGTGACTTTGCAAACTTGCAAAGGCACTTTTGATATTTATTTGGATTTTGGCTTTTTGATTTTGTTGAGTTGCGTATTGAGTTCTAAAAGTTGCTCCTTGGTAAAGGAGACATTGGCAGCGCCCATCAGATTGGTCAGACGCAATACGGTAAAACCGCCCATCATCTGCATCATTCCTTCACTCATTTCGAAACCACCGGGTTTTCCGCCCGACATTTGTTTCATTATTTTGCCTGCCAGAGAGGCAAACAGCATTTTGCCGCGAACGGTGGCAACAATGTCGCTAACAGTGTCATTGAGTGAAAAATAACCTTCGGGAGCGGTAATATCAAACCAGTTGAGTACAGCACCCTTTTCTTTCAGACGATAGTCCTCGTTAAAGGTTTCAACTTTGCGGATAAGGCTTTGGTCTTTGCAGTCACCTGCCACGGCAACCAATTCGGTGTCACCTGCATTTTCTACATCAAAATAGAAGAAATGTTCAGGGCAACTTTGTTTGCCGACACTTTTGCCGTTTGCAAACAGTTCAACGGTCGGGAGATTGGAATAAACGGTAATACGGGTTACCTCTTCCACACGGTCCTGATAGCGTTTGCCACAGATGTGTACAAAAGGCTCGTCAGACAACCACGCTTTATAAGCATAGAAGGAATCTTTTTTATACTTGCGGTCAAAGGTGATAAGACCCTTATGGTTCTGACCGTTTTCGCCGCCTTCATTACGGGCATCAGCACCAAAGTCAAACATATTCCATACATGAGTTGCCCACAGATATTTACGGGAGAAAAATTGTTTTATCAGTTCTTCGTGATAGTAAGCCTGATATTCCTCGGTGTAATCCCCTTGTACGGGATTGGAGGTGTGCCAGTTAAGTGCTTCACAGCCGTATTCCGAACAACCGATGGGTTGATTGGGATACTTTTTGTGGAAGGAGTCAAACCAAGGACCGTTCATATCGGTGTTGCCGCCGTACCAGCCGAAATAGTGGTTGTAGGATACGGTGTCGGGAATACGGACATATTCTGCATCCATATTACACATGGAAACACACGCCATCGTGGTCAGTCTGGTTTTATCCATTTGATGACACAAATCATTTAAAATATGATGATTTTCAATCAGGTCGGGATCGTCTTCGCCTTGCATAGTGATTTCGTTGGAAAGACCCCAGACAACGATACAGGGATGGTTGTAGTTTTGGGTGATGAGTTCTTTCATCTGAGAAATTGTGTTTTCACGACCTGTTGCCATATGCTTGGAGATATAGGGGATTTCAGCCCAGATGACCAAGCCGTTTTTGTCACATAAATCATAGAAATACTGGTCGTGCTGATAGTGGGCAAGACGAATGGTGGTGGCACCCATTTCCATAATCAAGGCAATATCTTCTTCATGATGTTCTCGGGTCAACGCATTACCATATCCCCAGCGGTCTTGGTGACGGGATACACCACGCAGGGCATATTCCTCACCGTTGAGGATAAATCCGTTTTCGGGGTGAATTTCAAAAGTACGGCAACCAAAGTTTGCGGATATGTTATCCAGCACTTGCTCACTCTCCAACAACTCGGCTTCAGCGGTATAAAGATAGGGGTCTTTTCTGCCGTGCCAGCGGTGAACGTTGGGAATATCCAAAGTTACGCAGGTGTTGTTGTCGGTAGTGGTGGTGACCACATTACCCTCGGCATCCTTGATGGTATAGCGAATATCTTGTCCGAGTTTGCTTCCCGAAAGATAAACTTCAACTTCAACTTTGGCATTGGTTCCTTCAATAGTAGGGGTAACTTTAATGCCGGGGCCACCGTAGTAGTCCAAATCAAAGTGACTCTCTGCCACACAAATCAGGTTTACATCACGATATAGTCCACCATAAAAAGTGAAGTCTGCCATTTGAGGATATACCGTTTCATTGGCGGTATTATCTACCACAATGCCCAGCATCGTTTTGTCTGTTATTTTTTCGGTAATATCCACTCTCCAGGTAGAATAACCGCCGTGATGTTCTGCCATCTTTTCTCCGTTAACGAAAACCTCGGCAGAGGAGTTGGCACCTTGGATTTCAATATAATAACGCTCAGCGGAGGGAAGGTCTTCCTTGCGAATTTCTTTAATATAGTAGCCTTTGCCTCTGTAATAGTCATTGTCACCGTCTTGACCGTCAATGGCATTCCAACAATGAGGGAGATTTACAAAATCCCAGTTGTTCGGTACGCTTTGGGGCAGAGAATCTGCCATCTTTGTAAATGCCCATTTGGAATTGAGATTGATAATCTGTCGCATAAATATAGTTCCTCCTTTTATTATGTTATCAGAGTGCTTTTGTGACTTAATTTTTATTTCAGGGGTTCGTAATACATAATCCCTCTATTTTAATTGTAACGAAAGTGGCAAAAAAATGTTAGGATAATTTTTATGTGTTTTTGCACATTTTTAATGTAACAGTGTTTATGATGGTTGCAAATTTGTAAAATATACATTATAATATAAACAAGTGGGGAAAATCATTTGTAAAAAATGATGAAAGGTGTGAAGGCGTTGTTTGAAGCTGAACTGAAACTTCTTTTCGCCTCTTTTAAAAAGTGCAGACTGCAAGTAATGTTGCTGGATGCGAATGAAAAAATACCGAAAAATTTAGATATGGGTTTGGGTACCATTATAGGAGATACAGAATTTTATCGGCGTTGTTTTGCTGACAATGTTGTTTCCGTTCAACCTGCTACGGTATACAGAATGAGAAATCGGTTTGACTGTTATTATATCTACTTTCTGATGCCCGACCAAGATAGAATCGTATTTATTGGGCCCTATCTGAACGGTACATTCGCTCGTACGGCGATTTTGGAAATTGCGGAGCGGGAAAAATTATCACTCAAACAAAGCGAAATGTTGCAACAATATTATAGTATGTTGCCCGTATTACCGGAAGATAGTCATCTTTTCAGTGTGTTGGAAGCTTTTGCCGATTTAATATGGAATGGCTCTCTTGGATATAACATTGAATGGGTAGCACCCAACTATACAAATGGATATTCTTTTTCCAATGAAAAAAGAGAAGTAACCAGTTCACAGGATGATCTTTGGAATATGCAGTTGATGGAGAGTCGCTATGCCACAGAAAATGAACTGATGCGTGTGGTTACTAACGGACAAATACATCGAGCAGAAAAATTGCTTTCTTCCTTTTCGTTTGTTGATTTTGAAAAGCGTCTTTCCGACCCCATTCGTAATTTGAAAAACTATTGTATTATTATGAATACTCTACTGCGTAAGGCGGCAGAAAGAGGTGGGGTACATCCCTTGTATCTGGATAAGTGCTCCTCCGCTTTTGCACATAGAATCGAACAGTTGACTACCGTCGCGCAGGTTCGCACATTGATGGGGGAGATGGCTACCTCTTATTGCCGTCTGGTCAGAAAGTACAAAACGGAAAAATATTCCTCTCCTGTGCAAAAAAGCATTATTTGTATTGATGCTGATTTAACACAGGATTTAACTCTTGCAAAACTAGCGAAATTACAAAATGTGAGTGCAGCGTATCTTTCGGCACTTTTTAAGAAGGAAACAGGGCGGACATTGACAGACTATGTCAATTTAAAGCGAGTCGAGTATGCCAAAACATTACTTGCAGGCACAGAATTGCAAATACAAACCATAGCACAGCATTGTGGTATTTTGGATATTCATTATTTTTCCAGAGTGTTTAAAAAATACACGGGGATTACACCCAAAGAGTATCGTTCTTCTAACAAATAACAAGGAGTAAATAATTGATGAAGCCTTTTATGGACGAAAATTTTTTGTTATCTACCCCAACGGCACAACTTCTTTATCATAAATATGCTGCCGGTTGTCCTATTATTGACTATCATTGTCATGTAAGTCCCAAAGAAATTTTTGAGGATAAATGCTTTGATAATATTACGGAAGTTTGGCTGGGCGCAGACCACTATAAATGGAGAGTGATGCGCTCTTGCGGGGTTGACGAGTTTTATATTACGGGGGATGCTCCCGACAGAGAGAAGTT
>JAZRAZ010000094.1:0-1100 GCA_045634825.1 Eubacteriales bacterium
AAACCGAGGCAATATTGCCAAGACCCTGAGCCACCAGTTCTGCATTGGAATTATGACGGGAGTGTACCATACTGTCTGCCACCACGCAGGACAGCAAACTCTCGATTGCCGCCAGAATGGCAATGGTAAATGCACTGGGCAAAACCGCGGTAATTTTGGTAATGCTTAAATCCATTCCTGCAAAGTTGAGTTTCGGCAGTCCTCCCTCAATTTTGCCAAGGTCGGCAATGGTCTTTACATTGTCGGAAAATCCGGGAATCAGTAATACCATAGCAACACCAATAAAGACAGCAATCAGAGATGGGGGCACGCGCTTTTCAAATTTCGGCCAGATAATGAGTACTGTCAGACAAACAATGCCTACAACAAAGGCCTGCCAGTTGAATGTATGAATATGATGAATATTAGCCATTAGTTTTTCAAAGGTTTCGATATAGGTGCCCGTATAACTCAAGCCGAGAAAATCCTTAATTTGTCCCACCAGTATGGTAACGGCAATACCTGAAGTAAAACCAACAGTAATGGTATAGGGAATAAACTTGATAAGTCTTCCGAGTTTAAAAATACCCATTATAATCAGCATCAAACCTGCCAATAGTGTGGCAAGGAATAATCCGTCCATTCCGTGCGTTGTCACAATTCCTGCAACAATGGTCGCAAAGGCAGCGGTAGGTCCTGCTATCTGAATACGGCTACCGCCGAATAAACTGACCACAAAGCCCGCCGCAATAGCAGTATAAACACCGTTGATGGGCGGAACATTGGAAGCAATCGCAAGAGCGATGGAAAGAGGCAGTGCAATAATTGCAACGATGATGCCCGCTACAATGTCTTTACCAAACTGTGCAAAAGAATAATTTTTCAGTATAGAAAATAACTTTGGTTTTAAATAAAACTCTTTTTTCATCATTTTTCCTTCTTTCTTTTTAAACCGATAAAAGTATATCACATCGTTAGCGACGGCGCAAGGGTTAGTGATATTCTGTGCTGCCGCACAGAGTGATATTATGCCTTGCGGCATAGTGATATTTTTGCTGACGCAAAAGTGATATTATATGCGCCCTAATCTGCCCGAAGGGCAATATTACTCGGCGTTAGCC
>JAZRAZ010000095.1:0-2927 GCA_045634825.1 Eubacteriales bacterium
GCAAGGGACTTAAGAAAGTCTATCTGCACGCTTTTCTGGACGGACGCGATGTGCCTCCCTCCAGTGCCGCTGATTTCGTGGCAGCCGCCGTGGCCGAGATGGAGAGAATCGGAGTCGGCAAAGTTGCCACCGTAATGGGCAGATACTACGCGATGGACCGCGACAATCGTTGGGAGCGCGTTAGCCTTGCTTATGCCGCGATGGTGTATGGTGAGGGTAATCAGACAGACAATGCCGTAAATGCCATCAAAACTTCCTATGAAACCATTGATGCCGAAGGCAAGGCACTGACCGATGAGTTTGTTCTGCCGACCGTATGCGCCAAAAACGCGCAAATCAAGGACGGGGACAGCATTGTATTCTTCAACTTCCGTCCCGACAGAGCCAGAGAAATCACCCGTACCTTCGTCGACCCGGATTTTGACGGTTTTGTCCGTCAGGGCGGCAAAAAGGATGTTTTCTTTGTATGTATGACACAGTATGATGCCACCATGCCCAATGTACACGTTGCCTTCCGTCCGCAGACGCTGGACAACACGCTGGGCGAATACCTTGCCAAAAACGGTCTTTCTCAGCTTCGCATCGCCGAAACCGAGAAATATGCCCATGTTACCTTCTTCTTTAACGGCGGTGTCGAAAAGGTCTCCGAGGGTGAGGACAGAGAGTTGATTGCCTCCCCCAAGGTTGCCACCTACGACCTCCAGCCCGAAATGAGTGCCCCCGAGGTCACCGAAAAGGTAGTGGAAAAAATCAAAAGCGGTAAATACGATGTCATTATCCTCAACTTTGCCAACTGTGATATGGTTGGTCACACCGGTATTTTTGAAGCCGCCGTCAAAGCGGTGGAAACGGTAGATACCTGTGTCGGCAAAGTTGTTGCCGCCGTGAAAGAAATGGACGGCAAAATGCTCATCACCGCCGACCACGGCAACGCCGACCAAATGGTAGAAGCCGACGGTTCCCCCTTCACCGCACACACCACCAATGTCGTACCCTTCATCGTGGTAGGCAAGGATTGTGAGTTGCGCTCCGGCGGCAAACTCTGCGATATTGCCCCGACAATGCTTGAAATGTTGGGTCTGGAACAACCCGCCGAAATGACAGGCGTTTCCTTAATTAAATAAATAACCCGATAAAAATAAATTGCCCTGCTTTCGTTTGAAAGCAGGGTGTTTTTTTATATCAATTCCGCAGGCACCTTTTTTGCCAGTGCATAATTTTTATATTCCTTTTCCAAAGAAACTTCCTTTATAATTTTAATATCGGGCGGAAAACAAATTTCTTCCTTTTCACTTTGCAGTTCCACCTCTAAAACGCATTGTTTTTGCCAAAACGGATAAATGTCTATCTCAAACATCCACTGTTTAAAAGGATAATAATACCGCCGTTTTTGGACGGGATTACGGCTTTTGTCTGCCTCTTTTAACAGTAAAAGATAGGTTTTTTCATCAATTTCGCGTTCTGTTTCCAAGGCAGATAGGGCAGATTTGCGAATTTTCTCTGTAAAGTAATATTTCTTTACATCACCCGTTTTCATCATTCGTACCCGCCTGGTTGAACGCTCGGAAATCAGGTAAGTCTGCACTATGTCTGCATACTCCAAACCATTGAGCGCCAACGGTTTTTCTATGATAAACTTTCGTTCGGTTTCCACCTGTGTCATCTGAGGCACCTCCTTTGTCAGTTGTATTGTATCTTTTTTAAATAATTTTGTCAATATAGCTGTAAAGCAATCTACCTTACATTTCCCTTTCCACAGTTTTGCACATTTTCCACCGACTTTTGCACAAAAGCACCCCAAAGTGTTGAGAATACACGCTTTCAGGGTGACAAGGTGTTTGCTTTCCCGATATTTTCCGTCAAAAGAAAACAAATTGTAAAACTACTTGCAATATGATTTGATATTTTATATAATAAGTATATATGTTTAAAATAAAATGGGAGGAACCCACTATGGCAAAGAATAAAATTATCATCACCATCGCAGGAAGTGAAACGGTTATTTTGTCCGACGAGTCCAGAGAATACACGCTGGAACTTGCAGGAATCGTAGATACCCGTATCCGTTCTCTGCTGCAATCCAATTCCAAGGTCACCTTGCCGATGGCAGCCATTCTGACCGCGATGGATTTGTGCAACGAAAACGAAAAGAACAAGACCACGCTGGATCGTATGCGTGAGGAGATTCGTTGCTACCTCGAGCAGACTGCAGAACTTAAAATGGAAAACGACGATTTGAGAAAAGCCAACGCGCTGCTTCAAAAAAAGGTCAAAAAGTACGAACAAGACGACCTGCAGGAAACCTTCTAAATGTACGAGATACTTTCCCCTGCCGGTAATATGGAGTCACTTTCCGCCGCCGTGCAAAACGGCGCAGATGCCGTCTATCTCGGCATGAGTGACTTTTCTGCCAGAGCAGGAGCCGACAACTTTGATCAAATCACCCTGCTCCAAGCCCTTGCCTTATGTCACAGTGCAGGAGTTAAGGTGTATGTCACCCTCAACACACTCATTCACGACAGTGAAATTCCGCAGTTGCGGGAAATGATCATTTTTCTCGCGCAAAGCGGAGTGGACGGAGTGATTGTGCAGGATATGGCGACCGCCCTGCTGGTACGAAAAACGGCGCCCGAGATGCCGCTGCACGCTTCCACCCAAATGTCTGTTTATTCTTTGGAGGGAGCAAAGGCGCTGGAAAAACTCGGCTTTTGCAGAGTAGTGCTGGCAAGAGAACTTTCTTTAGAGGAAATCACCCATATTGCCAAAAACACCCACCTTGAAATTGAGGTGTTTGTGCACGGTGCTCTTTGTATGTGTTACAGTGGGCATTGTTATTTCAGTGCCGTGGTCGGCAGAAACAGCGGCAATCGCGGCAGATGCGCCCAACCTTGCCGCCTGCCCTATGAGAATGGTTACCCATTGAGTCT
>JAZRAZ010000096.1:0-3579 GCA_045634825.1 Eubacteriales bacterium
GATAATAATGCGTGACAAATCCCAAATGATATGCAGAGTATGGATTGTTAACCGATCCAGCAGTTAAAAAGGCGCCTCTGAAAAATGCAGAAAATGCAGTCTCACCTTCTATAATATCTTCGTTGAGGTGCAGTTGTACAGCATCCGGAGCAATATGATAGGCATTACATATCTCAACAAAAGAATCTCCTTCTAATGTGGCAATAAAAGCACTGTTACTCTCAGATAACATAAAATGTATATCAAACAATTCACTTGCAAGTTGTTCTAATACATTGATTACAAATACATTCTCTGAAATGATTTGGAACTTACTGCTTCCTATTTTTTCACCAAATAATAGCATACCATAGAGCATTGCATATTTATTTTTGGTTTCCAAAGCGCAAATTTCCTGTTTTACATCAAAACAAAATGACATTTATTATCCTTCTCTTTTAGTTACTTTGAACAATTTCAACTTCAGTTTCTAAAAAATAGCCTGTTTTTTCTTTTACTATTTTTTGAACAAAATCTATCAAATCTATGACATCATTAAACGATGCATTATCTTGATTTACTATAAAACCGCAATGCTTTTTACTGACTGCGGCACCACCAATTTGATATCCGCGCAAACCGCAATCGTCAATAAGTTTACCTGCAAAAGCGCCTTGCGGTCTTTTAAATGTTGACCCGGCACTTGGCAAATTTAGCGGTTGTTTATCCTTACGCCTTTGCATCAACTCCGCCATCTTTGCCTTTATTTTTTGAGTATCGCCTTTATTAAGTTGCATAGATGATTCAACTATTATATTATTTTTTCCAGAAAAGCAACTGTGGCGATATGAAAAATCGTGCTGACTGTCTTCAACATAGCAAATCTCCCCACATTCATTTACGTATGTTGTGGAAACAACAATTTGCTCCATAGCACCATCATATGCACCTGCGTTCATATAAACAGCACCACCGATTGTCCCCGGAATTCCATGAGCAAACTCCATCCCCGTATAACCTTCGTTGGCTGCAAAATTTGCTGCAGAAACCATTTTTAATCCACTACCAAAAGTAAATATATCTCCTTGCCTTTGTTTCTTTAAAAGAAGGTCAGTCTTGATAATAGGAGTTAAATACGGTTGATCAGCAAAAAGAAGGTTGGACCCATTACCCATAACAAAATATTTAATTTGATTTTTAAAGAAAAACTGTATTAATAGTGCAGTTTTTTGAACTGAATCCGGATAGATAACAATATCAGCACAACCGCCAATCTTAAATGTAGTCAAGTCAGAAAGACTTACCATTCGCTTAAATTGTATTTGATTTTTTTCTAAAAAAGAAAGTATCACAAACTTATCTCCTTAAAAGAAAGTCATTTGAGAAGTTGCGGGCAATGAGCCAAACACCCCTTCTTGATTAAATAGTTCAATAATCGTCTTAGATATTCCGGATTGAACGCGAAAATCTTCTTGAGAAAGATATCCACCTTCATCCCTTGCTTTAGCAATGGACTGAGCAGCCGTTTCACCGACACCCGAAAATACCGAAAACGGCATACGGATTTTACCATTTTCCACAGTGAAGTTTGTAGCATCACTATGTTCAATATCAACTGGCAAAAACTCCACTCCACGCGCCATGGCTTCCACAACCACTTGATATGTGGTGGCTTTTTCTGTTTCAGTTGCTTTTGCTTGCTTACCCAAATTTTCAATTGATTTAATTAAATTTTGGATATAGCTGCGGCCTTTCATTACTTCAAGGGCGTCAAACCCGTCAGGTCGTACGCTAAAATGAGCAGCATAAAACTCAAGTGGATAATGAATCTTATACCAGCCCAATCGAATGGCACCCATTACATACGCGGCCGCGTGCGCCTTAGGGAACATATACTTGATTTTCATACAAGAATCAATGTACCAATCAGGACAGCCACAGTCTTTCATGGCTTGAATCATTTCCTCATCCAACAGTTTCTTGGCATTGCCTTTGCGAACAATCTCCATAATTTTAAATGCAAGAGATGGTTCCATACCTTTGTGGATAAGATAAACCATAATGTTATCACGTGTACCGATAACATCAGAAATTGTACATATGCCCTTTTCAATCAAATCGGCGGCATTACCGATCCAAACATCCGTGCCGTGTGAAAGTCCAGAAATCTGTATAAGTTCTGAAAAATTCTTTGGCTTTGCTTGTACCAACATACCGCGTACAAACCCGGTTCCCATCTCAGGAAGTGCCAAAGTACCGGTCTCACAGTCGATATCTTCAGCGGTGACACCAAGTGCTGCAGGAGATTGTAATAGTGAGTAAACCTGCGGATCGTTCATTGGTATGGTTTCAAAAGGAACGCCCGTCAAGTCATACATCATTCGTAACAATGTTGGAACATCGTGTCCCAGAATGTCAAACTTCAAAATAGTGTCGTGCAAAGAATGAAAGTCAAAGTGCGTTGTCAAAATATCAGAACTTTGGTCATCAGCAGGATGCTGTATCGGGCAAAAATCATAAACATCATATGCTTTTGGAACAACAACCATACCTGCCGGGTGTTGACCTGTGGTACGTTTTGTCCCCATACAGCCATTAACGAGCCTCTGCTCCTCTGCTTTATTCATTTTGATTTCTTTGGATTCAAGATATTTTTTTACAAAACCATATGCAGTTTTATCTGCTAAGGTACCGATTGTACCTGCTTTAAAAACATATTTTTCGCCAAACATTGTCTTGACATATTCGTGTGCGATCGGTTGATAAACTCCTGAGAAGTTAAGATCAATATCAGGAACCTTGTCTCCCTTAAATCCCAAAAATGTTTCAAAAGGAATATCGTGACCATCGCAGGAAAGTTGCGCGCCACATTTAGGGCATTGTTTAGAGGGTAAATCAAAGCCTGAGCCGACTGAACCATCATCAAACCACTCCATATACTTACACTCTGGGCAAAGATAATGTGGCGGTAAAGGATTAACTTCAGATATTCCTACAATATTTGCAGCAAAAGAAGAGCCAACAGAACCACGAGAACCAACAAAATATCCATCGTCATTTGATTTCTTTACCAATTTCTGCGAAATCATATACATAACGGCAAAGCCATTACCAATAATTGCATCAAGTTCTCTTTCCATACGAGTCAATACCTTTTCTGGAATAGGATCACCGTATATTCTTTTTGCATTTTTGTAGGCAATGTCTCTAAGTTCATCCTCACAACCCTCAATAATCGGAGGATACATACCTGTTGGAATCGGAATAATTTCTTCACAAAGGTCTGCAATCATATTAGGATTAGTGATAACAATTTCTTCCGCCTTCTGAGAATCCAAATAATTAAATTCATCCAACATTTCCTTAGTATTTCTAAAAAACAAAGGAGGTTGCTCATCCGCATCAGGATACCCTTGACCTGCTTGCAGGATGCGGCGAAACACTTCATCATCCTTATTGAGAAAGTGTGCATCACAAGTTGCACAAACCGGTTTTCCCAGTTGTTCACCAAGGGAAATAATCTTTCGATTAAAATCGCGCAAAGTTTCAACACTGGACGCCATACCATTTCTTAGCATATATTGGTTATTGCCTAAAGGC
>JAZRAZ010000097.1:0-15119 GCA_045634825.1 Eubacteriales bacterium
GGTACGATGGGTCAGATGATGGAACCTGTTTCTCTGGATTTTGCTGAAGGAGAAAAGATTGAAAAACCTTGGGCTACCACCGGCACCAAAATGCAAAGAGAGCATAACATCGTAAACTCCTTGTTTTTACAACCCGATGAACTCGAAAAGGTAAACTTTGAGCGCTATGAGCGTTATAAGACCATCGAAGAAAACGAGGCGATGTATGAGGAATATATGATGGAGGATGCCGAATACTGTGTAGTGGCATTTGGTATTGCTTCCCGTGTATCCAAAAATGCTGTCAATGCCGCCAGAGCAAAGGGCATCAAAGTCGGTCTGATTCGTCCGATTACCCTGTGGCCTTTCCCGACGGAAGCTTTCAAAAAATATAAAGGGCAGATTAAGGAATATATTTCTGCCGAACTGAATATGGGTCAGATGATTGAGGATATCCGTCTTGCTATCGAGTGCAGTGCTTCCGTTACGCTTTGCAACCGCACCGGCGGTATGATTATCTCTCCCGAACAAGTGCTGGAAAGCATTGAAAATGCAGCGAAAAACGGAGGTGCAAAATAATGGTAGTATTTGATAAACCCCATGCTTTAACCGATGTACCGCTCCATTATTGCCCCGGTTGCACACACGGTATCGTTCACCGTCTGGTTGCTGAGGCGATTGATGAACTGGGTATTGAGGGCAAGACCATCGGTATCGCACCGGTTGGTTGCTCGGTTATGGCTTATAACTATTTTAACTGTGATATGATTGAAGCGGCGCACGGCAGAGCCCCTGCAGTTGCAACGGGTGTAAAGCGCGCCGACCCTGAAAACCACATTGTTTTTACCTATCAAGGTGACGGTGATTTGGCTTCCATCGGTATGGCGGAAACCGTTCACGCCGCCGCAAGAAACGAAAATATTACGGTAATCTTTATCAACAATGCTATCTATGGTATGACCGGCGGTCAGATGGCTCCGACCTCTTTGCCGGGACAGGTGACACAGACCTCTCCCTACGGTCGTGACCCCAAACTCTGCGGTTATCCCGTGCGTGTGTGCGAGATGCTTTCGGAACTGGAAGGACCTGAGTATCTGGAGAGAGTTACGGTAAATAATGTTAAAAATGTTCGTGCCGCTAAAAAGGCGATTAAAAAGGCATTTCAAAATCAGATTGAGGGCAAAGGATTTTCACTGATTGAAGTGGTTTCCACCTGTCCTACCAACTGGGGTATGACACCGCAGAATGCTCTCAAATGGTTGGAAGACAATATGTTGCCGTACTATCCGCTTGGTGTGTATAAAGACAGAAGTGCCGATAAGGAGGAAACAAAATGAGTACAAAACAGATACTGGTTTCCGGTTTCGGTGGACAGGGAATCTTGTTTGCCGGTAAGTTTTTGGCATACAAAGGACTGACCGAGGATAAACAAGTCAGCTGGTTGCCCTCCTACGGTCCCGAAATGCGCGGTGGTACTGCCAGTTGCAGTATTATCATCAGTGATGAGCCGGTCGGCTCTCCCATTGTTTCAAACCCCGATATTCTGGTGGCAATGAATTTGCCCTCACTGGACAAATTTGAAAACAGCGTTGTTCCCGGCGGTATCATTTTTGCGGACTCTACATTGATTGACAGAAAAGTTCAGAGAGATGATGTGACCGTTTATTATGTTCCCTCTACCGAACTTGCTTCCAAAGAGGGTCTTGGTAATCTTGCCAATATGATTATGGTCGGCAAACTGCTTGATGTGTTGGGCGAGTACGATGAAAAGGCAGTTTTAGCGGCACTTGGTAAGGTGGTTTCCGCGAAGAAAGCCAATATGTTTGAGGCAAACCTGAAGGCCATGCAAATCGGTGCCGATTGCAAATAGGAGGAAATCAAAATGGATATTAAGATTACAAAATCTGCTATTTTAAAAGAAAAACCTGACAGTTCTACTCTTGGCTTTGGTAAGATTTTTACCGACCATATGTTTATGATGGATTACTCAGCAGATAAGGGTTGGTTTGATGCCCGCATCGTACCGTTTGCTCCCATTCCGATTCATCCTGCTTCCACCGTACTTCATTACGGTGCTGAGATTTTTGAGGGTCTGAAAGCATACCGCCGTGCTGACGGTAAGGTGCAGATGTTTCGACCCATGGAGAATATCCGCAGACTGAATCGTTCTGCAGAGCGCCTTTGCCTGCCTGAGATTCCCGAGGATATTGCCTTTGAAGCACTGAACGCTTTTGTAAAATGCGAACAGGAGTGGACTCCTTCGGCGGAGGGAACTTCTTTATATCTGCGTCCGTTTTTGTATGGTAATGATGAGTCGTTGGGCGTACATACCGTACATAATGCCACTTTCGTAATTATTGCCTCTCCTGTTGGCAGCTATTATGCCGAGGGCATCAATCCTGTCAAGATTATGATTGAGGATGAAGATGTCAGAGCGGTACGCGGTGGTACGGGTTATGCCAAATGCGGTGGTAACTACGCCGCTTCTACCCGCGCCGGTGAGCGCGCAGCCCAAAAGGGTTATTCTCAGGTGCTGTGGCTGGACGGTGTGGAGAGAAAATACATTGAAGAAGTCGGTGCTATGAACGTTATGTTCTTAATCGGCGATGAGGTGGTAACACCGATGTTGTCCGGCTCCATTTTGCCGGGTATTACCAGAATGTCTTGTCTGGAAGTACTGAAAAAAGAGGGTTACAAGGTCAGCGAAAGACTACTTAGCATTGACGAACTCAACGAAGCTATGAAAAACGGCACACTCAAAGAAGCCTGGGGTACCGGCACCGCGGCAGTTATTTCTCCCATTGGTGAACTTTGCTATAAGGGTGAGAAATATACCGTTAATAACGGTGAAATCGGTACCTTGACCCAGCACCTGTACGATACTTTGACAGGTATTCAATGGGGCAAGGTAGAGGATTCATTTGGATGGATCTACGAAATCAACTAAATTTTGGTTGACAAAGTAAAAAAAGGGTGCTATAATCCTAAAATATACACTATATATAAATGCAATGACGGAATTATTCCCGCTTATCACTCGACTTATAGAGAATTGTCGGTTGGTGCAAGACAATGCGAGCAAGATGGGAAGTCTCACTCCCGAGCAGAACCGCTGAATTTGATTAGGTGGTTACGGATTGCCCCGTTATCATGGCAAAAGGTTTGTTTGAACCTGACAAGAGTGACCGTAGTGATACGGTAAACAGGGTGGTACCGCGAGAGTTTTTTCGTCCCTGAGGTCATAAGTGGCCTCAGGGATTTTTTAATGTAAGTTCTGTACAAGAAGGAAAGGAAGAATAGTTATGAAACACATCAAAATTGCTGATACGACACTTTGTCGTAAGGACGGAGCATTTGGCTTTAAAGAGAAAATCGAAATTGCAAGACAACTTGAAAAACTGAATGTAGATGTGATTGAACTACCGGAAATTAAAAATATCAAAACGGATATCCTTTTTGTGCGGACAGTTTCGTCTTTTGTAAAGAATGCGGTTTTATCTGTTGCGGCAGGCAGTACCAAGGAAAGTATTGAAAATGCGCTTGTCTCCCTTGCCAACGCTGAAAAGGCGCGTGTTCGCATTGAATTGCCCCTTTCTCCCGTGGGTATGGAGTATATTGCACACAAAAAACCGCAGGCGATGTTGGAGTATATCAGTGCCTGTGTTTCCACTGCCAAAAAAGCGGGGGTAGAGGTTGAACTTTGCGCTTTGGATGCTACCAGAGCAGAGCCTGAATTTTTGGAAATGGCGATTGATGCGGCAATCAAAGCAGGTGCCGGTCACATTTCGCTGATTGATAATGCGGCGGAAATGATGCCGGATGATTTTGCCGCCTTTGCAGCAAAGTTTGCGGCAAACAGTAAGGCAGATTTTGCGGTGGGATGCGAAGATAAAAACGGTATGGCGTGTGCTGCTGCCATTCTGGCGGTGCGCGCAGGTATTGATAATGTCAAAACCTCGGTTGCGGAGGATGCAGTTGACCTGCAAACATTTGCCGATATGGTGAAAAACTGCGGAACAACTTATGGCTTTTCTTGCGGCATCAGTGTGACCGAATTGCACCGAGTTGTTAAGCAAATCTGCTGGATTGCACAAAATGTTAAAAATGAAAAGAGTGCTGTAACTGTTGCAAGCACCGATGAAAGCGGCATTCGTCTGGATAGTAAAGACGATCAGGCGGCAGTGATGACGGCTGTGGCAAAACTGGGATATGATCTTTCCGAGGAGGACCAGGCAAAAGTTTATGAGGAGTTTGTCAATGTTGCCGCCAACAAGAAAGATATGGGTGCCAAAGAACTCGAGGCGATCGTTGCCAGCGTTGCACTGCAGGTGCCTGCCACATATAAATTGGTGGACTACATTGTTAATAATGGTAACAACATCTCCACCAGTGCTCAGATTACTTTGACTAAAAACGATACCAGAATGCAAGGCATTTGTTTGGGTGATGGTCCGATTGATGCGGCATTTCTTGCCATCGACCAGATTATCGGACATCACTATGAACTGGACGATTTTCAGATTCAGTCGGTGACCGAAGGCAAGGAAGCAATGGGATCAGCCATTGTAAAACTGCGTTCGGGTGGTAAACTTTATTCCGGTAACGGCATTTCGACCGACATTATCGGCGCCAGTATCCGCGCATATATCAATGCGGTTAATAAAATCGTCTATGAGGAGGCGTAAACTCAATGAAACTGTCTTTTTCCACAAGAGGATGGCATAACAATACATTTGAAGAATTTTGCGATATTGCGGTTGAACTCGGTTTCGGCGGTATTGAACTGCATAATATCAATAATCGTTTGTTTACCGACCGCGACGGCGCGTTTCACGACTATGCCGCGGCGGCAACTTTGCGCCGTCTATACGAGAAAAAACTGCAACTGCCCTGTATTGATTCCCTGTGTGATATTGCCGATAGCAGTATAGAGGAAACCACCTTAGACGAAATTCATCGTTGTATGGAGGTTGCCGCCAATCTGCATATTCCTTTTGTACGAATCAAAGCAATCAGTGCAGAGAACTGTTCTATGGATGATATTGCAAGCCGCATTGAGAAAATTTTGCCCGAAGCAGAGAAAAAAGGCATTACCATTCTGATTGAAACCTCGGGTTTGTTTGCCGATACTTCTTTACTTCGTGAAATGCTCAATCGCTTTGCTTGCGACAATTTGGCAGCCCTCTGGAATATGAATACCGCCTATTTTGGTTGCGGTGAATCTGCTGAAAAAATTATTCAAAATTTAGGTGCCTATTTAAAACACGTCATTTTTTGCGATGGTGTTCGTAACGGCACAGAGGTGGAATATTGCCTGGCAGGTGAAGGCGAGCTGCCGATTGGTGAAATGATGCTCGCACTTCGTTCTGTCAACTATGACGGCTTTATTTCACTTGTCTGGGACCCCAGGTGGTGCAAAGAGTTGGACGATATGGAGATTATTTTCTCTCAGTATGTCAACTTTATGAAACAGTTTAGTGACACCTCTAAAAATGAAAAAACCCTTTATTACAATCGTGCCCGCACCGGAAAGTTTGTATGGAAAAAGGATTTGTTGATTGATCTGACCTTTTCGCAGGTGCTGGATCGTATGGTTGAGGAGTTTCCCGACCAATATGCTTTTAAATATACAACGCTTGACTATACCCGTACGTATAGTGAATTTCGCGATGATGTTGATACCTTTGCGCGTGCATTGATTGATATGGGTGTAAGAGCCGGACATCACGTGGCGGTATGGGCTTCCAATGTGCCGCAGTGGTATATTGCGTTTTGGGCAACCGTTAAGATTGGTGCGGTTTTGGTTACGGTAAATACCGCTTATAAAATTTCCGAGATTGAGTATCTGTTGCGCCAATCCGATACCCATACACTCATTCTTACCGAAGGCGGCAAGGACAATCATTACGGTGAGATTATTGCCAGACTTTGCCCCGAACTTGAAAACTGCAAGGCGGGACAACCGTTGCACGCTCGTCGTTTGCCGTTTCTCAGAAATGTTATCACCGTTGGTTTTAAGCAAAAGGGATGCATGACCTGGGAGGATGCCTGGATGCGCTCATCACAGGTGCCAAGGGAAGAAGTATATCGAATGGCGGCGATGGTGGATAAAGATGATGTCTGCAATATGCAGTACACTTCCGGTACCACAGGCTTTCCCAAGGGTGTTATGTTGACGCATTATAATGTTGTTAACAACGGTAAATATATCGGTGACCATATGGATTTATCGACAGCGGACAGAATGATGATTCAAGTTCCGATGTTCCATTGTTTCGGTATGGTACTTTCTATGACGGCATCTATGACACACGGTGCCTCCATTTATCCCATTCCGTATTTTTCGCCAAAGCCCGCGCTTTCCTGTATTCACAATGAACACATTACCTGCTTTAACGGTGTACCCACAATGTTTATTGCGATGATGCAGCACGAGGACTTTGCAAAGACTGATTTTTCTCATATCCGCACCGGCATTATGGCAGGTGCCAACTGTCCTGCTGATTTGATGAAAAAGGCGGCAAGACCCGATGTAATGAATATGAGAGAAATCGTTTCGGTTTACGGACAGACGGAAGCATCCCCCGGATGCACTATGAGCAGTTACTATGACTCTCTGGAGGTGCGCACCGAAACGGTGGGCAGTGCCTTTGCCAATGTAGAATGTAAAATTATTGACCCTGAAACAGGGGAAGACTGTCCCGACGGTGTCAACGGCGAATTTGTGGCACGCGGATATAACATTATGAAGGGGTATTATAAAATGCCCCAAGCGACCGCGGCGGCTATTGATAAAGAGGGTTGGCTTCATACAGGTGACCTTGCTTGCCGTACGCCTGAGGGCAACTATTTGATTACAGGTCGTCTGAAGGATATGATTATCCGCGGCGGCGAAAACATTTATCCCAAAGAAATTGAGGAGTTTATTTACACGCATCCCAAAGTAAGAGATGTACAGGTCATTGGTGTGCCCGATAAACGCTACGGCGAGGAAATTATGGCTTGCATTATTCTTAAAGAAGGTCAGTCTATGACCGAAGAGGAAATGAAGCAGTATATCAATGATAATATGGCGCGTCATAAGGTGCCGCGTTATATTGATTTTGTAGATGCCTTTCCGATGAATGCGGCAGGTAAAATTTTAAAGTACAAAATGCGTGAGGATGCCGCCAAAAAGTTAGGTCTTTAAGGAATTTGGTTATGGTAAACGGAAAATATTATGTAATTGATGCACATTGTCATATCTATCCCGAAAAAATCGCACAAAAAGCGGCGCAAAGTACGGGGGATTTTTATGATGAGATGCCCTATGCAAACGGGACAGTTGATTTCCTTTTAAACGAGGGAATTGCCGCCGGTATTGATCACTTTATTGTGCAATCGGTGGCGACTACACCCAAGCAAGTACAAAGCATCAATGAATTTATAGCGAGCAGTGTGGCGCAAAACAAAGAAAGACTGACAGGGCTTGGAACCCTGCATCCCGACAGTGCTGACCAGGCAGGAGATATCGAGCATCTTTTGGAACTTGGACTGCACGGGGTCAAACTGCATCCCGATATTCAGAATTTCAAGGTGGATGACCCTCGTTGTTGTCGTATTTATGAAATTTGCGGTCAAAAGGGACTGCCTGTTTTAATGCATACGGGGGACCACCGTTATGATAACTCCAATCCTGACAGGGTGGTGCCGATTTTAAGGGAATATCCCCATTTGATTTTTGTCGGCGCACACTTCGGCGGCTGGTCTGTCTGGGAAAAATCAAAAAAGCAGATGGTGGGCATTCCTAATCTGTATGTAGATTGTTCCTCTACAATGCCGTATGTAAGTCCAAAGGCGGTGGTGGAGATGATTAACGCCTTTGGCGCCGAAAGAGTGCTTTTTGGTACCGATTATCCGCTTTGGTCACCTGCAAAGGAACTGGAGTCCTTTATGCACCTTGACCTTTCGGAAACACAGCGCCAAATGATTCTTTCTGAAAACGCTAAAAAGATATATAACTTATAACAAAAACCTTCTGTGAAAATATCACAGAAGGTTTTTCTATTGACAAAACAAAAAATATATTGTATCATTGTGTTAGTTAAGTAACACAATGGAGGGCGGATATGCAATTTAACTTTGATAATAATATCCCCATTTATATCCAACTGGTTGAACAGCTCAAAAGGTTGATTGTTTCGGGAGCGTTGGAGGCAGGAGAACGTTTACCGTCGGTCAGGGAACTGGCGGCAAAAAGCCGCACCAATCCCAACACCGTGCAAAAGGCACTTTCGGAACTGGAGGAAATGGGGCTGATTTACACCGAGCGCACCAACGGAAAGTTTGTAACCGATAAAAAGGATAAGATTGAATCCTTCCGTGAGGAATATGCCACCTCTATGGCCAAGCGATATTTTTCGGATATGCAAAGTATCGGCTTTTCTGCCACTGATGCCATCACTTATTTGAATGAATTGAAAGGAGAAAAGAAATGACCATTCTTGAATGTAAAAATGTTTATAAATCGTTTGGTGAGAAAGAAGTACTGACGGATATCAATCTTTCTTTGCCAAAGGGAAAAATTGTCGGTCTTTTGGGAAAAAACGGTGTTGGAAAATCAACGCTGATTAAACTCATAAATGACCTGTTGACCGTAACAAGCGGTACCATCACCGTAGACGGTCAACCCATCGGTGTAGAAAGTAAAAAGAAGATTGCTTTTCTGCCCGAGCGCACTTATCTTGATAAACGAATGACCGTAGAAGCCGTTTTAAAACAATTTAGTGAGTTTTATGATAATTTTGATGAGCAAAAGGCAAGACACTTGCTTTCTGCATTGGAACTGGATACCAAGCAAAAACTCAGCAAAATGAGCAAGGGTATGCAGGAAAAGGTGCAACTTGTCTTGGTAATGGCAAGACGTGCAGATTTATATATTCTCGATGAACCCCTGGGCGGTGTTGACCCTGCCACCCGTGAATATATTTTGGATACTATTTTGAGCAATTTTAATGAGGGCGCCACCGTTTTACTTTCCACACATCTGATTTCGGATGTGGAACGGATACTGGATGAAGTTGTTTTTATCGACAAAGGGCGTATTGTTTTAAGTGAGTCAGCAGATTCTTTGCGCGAGCGTGAGGGTGGCTCGGTAGATGAGATTTTCAGGAGGATGTTCAGATGCTGAAAAAACTAATTAAATATGATTTAAAAGATGCCTTTAACAAAGTGATTTTGATTTATGCAACATTGGCGCTGACATTGGCGGGCGCATATCGCTTGTTTTCTTTGTTCAGTGAAATTTTTCTTTGGGAAATCGTGGCGAAAATCTGCTTTAGTGCCAGCATTTCGATGGCAGTTACCTTGATTATCAATGTTGTCATTCACGCTTGGGTAAACTTTTCAATCAGTGTATATAGTGACCGTGGCTATCTTACCCACACATTACCCATCAGGAAAAGCACCATCTATACCTCCAAAGTGCTTTCCTCGATGATTTGTTTGCTCATTTCGGTATTAATTGCAGGAATTGCGATATTTATTCTGCTGTATTCTGATAAGACGGTTGAACTATATAAACAACTTTCGATTATCGTTAACGAAACCTATGAAGTCGGGATGGCTACTTTGCTGATAACGATAGCCACTGAAATCTTTTTCCAAACCTTTGCGCTCATACAAGCGGGCTGGATCGGCATTATTTTCGGTCAACGTATGCAAAACGGAAAGCGTGGCTATTCCTTTTTGTTCGGTGCCGTCACATATATCATTTTTCAATGGATTGCCGTGGTCGGTATATTGATTGCTTCTTTGTTCAAAGAGGGAATGCTTAAAACTATATTTACCGCTTCCGATGCCATAGAAGTCGGTGTGCTGAAAACTTTGCTGATTGGCGCCATTGTGATATATGCCGTGATTGATGCGCTGGCATATGTACTTGCCGTTAAATTCTTTAATAAAGGCGTAAATCTCGAATAAATTACCAAAAAAGACCTCCGAGGAGGTCTTTTTTTATTGATATGCAGTAATCTATTTGGTATAATGATTATATAAATAATTTTTGGCAAAGGAGAAGAAAATGGAAACAAGTGCTATTTTATCAAAGGTAGATCATACTTTGCTTGCCCCCGAGGCAACTTGGGAGGAAATTCGTGCTCTGTGTGATGATGCAATAAAATATAAAACTGCCTCGGTTTGCATTCCGCCCTCCTTTGTGGCATCTGCAAAGGCGTATGTAGGGGAGAGAGCGAAAATTTGCACGGTTATCGGCTTTCCCAACGGATATAATACGACGGCAGCAAAATTCTTTGAAGCGGAGGATGCCGTCAAAAATGGGGCTGACGAGATTGATATGGTCATCAATATCGGTTGGCTGAAAGACAAAAATTATGATGCCGTCCTCAAAGAAATTCAGGCAGTCAAAATCGCCTGCGGTGATAAAATTCTCAAGGTCATTATCGAAACCTGCAAACTCAGTGAAAGCGAAAAGATACAGATGTGTAAAATCGTGTCTGCGGCAGGAGCTGATTTTATTAAAACATCTACCGGTTTCGGTGGGGCAGGCGCAACGGCAGAAGATATAAAACTTTTTGCAAAACATATCGAAAACGATGTGAAGATTAAAGCCGCAGGCGGTATCTCCACACTTGAGGATGCTGAGGGATTTGTGCGCCTTGGAGCAACCCGTCTGGGTACCAGTCGTATTGTAAAAATAATAAAAAATCAACAAACTCAAGAAGGGAGTTACTGATATGAAACCTTACCCAACCCCTCATATTGACGCGCGCCCTGAGGACTTCGCCAAAACCGTTTTGATGCCGGGGGACCCGCTGAGAGCCAAATTTATAGCAGAGAATTTTTTAAAAGAGGCGCGCCTTGTCAATAATGTGCGCGGCATACAAGGATATACAGGCTACTATGAAGATACCAAAGTTTCGGTGATGGCAAGCGGTATGGGTATGCCCTCTATTGCCATCTATTCTTATGAACTGTATCAATTCTTCGGTGTGGAAAATATTATGCGCATCGGCTCTGCGGGGGCTATGCGCGAGGATATTAAGGTCCGGGATATCGTAATTGGACAGGGCGCTTGCACCAATTCCAATTTTGCTCATCAGTATCATCTGCCGGGAGACTTTGCACCGATTGCCGATTATCTGATGCTTTCTGAGTGTGTTAAAACCGCAGAGGAAATGAATCTTTCTTTCCATGTTGGCAATTTGTTGTCTTCAGACACTTTTTATAATGACGAAACATTGCCCGAACTTTCCGCACTGAATGCCTGGGGCAAAATGGGTGTGATGGCGGTGGAAATGGAAGCGGCGGCACTTTATATGAATGCGGCAAGACTCTCTAAGCGTGCCCTTGCCATATGTACCGTTTCCGACCATCTGATTTCCGGAGAGGCAACAACCGCCTCCGAACGACAAAATTCTTTTACCGATATGATGACTTTGGCACTTAAAACTGCACAAAGATTGGATAGAATATAATGAAACGCGTATTTTTATTTGTGCTGGATTCTCTTGGTATCGGTCAAATGCCCGATGCGGCAGATTTTGGAGATACATCCTGCAATACATTAAAGAGAATTGCAAACTCAAAGAATTTCTCTATTCCGAATTTACTCAGACTTGGCATCGGCAATATTGATGGTATAGATTATCTGGAGAAAAATAATTGTCCGCTTGCCAGTGTTGCCAGACTCACCGAGCGTTCCCGCGGCAAAGACACTACCATCGGTCACTGGGAACTGGCAGGACTGATTTCTGACAAGCCAATGCCGACCTATCCGAACGGTTTTCCCGAAGACTTGTTAAACGCTTTTTCAAAACAAGTGGGCAGAGGAGTGCTTTGCAACAAAGCCTATTCGGGCACCGAGGTCATTCTGGATTACGGCAGAGAACATCTGGAAAGCGGAAAACTCATTGTTTATACTTCGGCAGACAGTGTGTTTCAGATTGCCGCACACACAGATGTTGTTCCCATAGAACAGTTATATGATATTTGCCGAACGGCACGCGCGCTTTTGACGGGGGAACACGGGGTCGGCCGTGTGATTGCCCGCCCGTTTGCGGGGGAATATCCGAATTTTTACCGTACTTCCGAGCGCCGTGATTTTTCCTTGCAACCGCCCTGCAAAACTGTCTTGGATGCCATTGTATCGGCAGGAAAACAGGTGCGCGCAGTCGGCAAGATATATGACATTTTTGCGGGTCGTGGCATCACCTGGCACACTTTGACCCATTCCAACGCCGAGGGAATGCAAACGGCACTGGGAGAACTAAAGAGAGATTTTGAAGGTCTTTGCTTTATCAATCTTGTAGATTTTGATATGGTATATGGGCATCGTCAGGATGTTGACGGGTATGCCGCCGCACTCAGCGAGTTTGACAGATTTCTTCCCGAGTTTATTGCCCAAATGGAAGCAAACGATGTCTTGATGATTACCGCAGACCACGGTTGTGATCCCGGGGATGAAAGCACAGACCACAGCAGAGAATATACTCCGTTTATAATGTATTCAAAAAATATTGCCCCCTTACAGTTTGGAACGCGCACTACTATGGCTGATGTTGCCGCAACGGTGGCAGCGTGTCTGAAAGTAGAATTTGAGTGCGAGGGCAAGAGTATGTTGGAGGAACACAATGGATAAAAAACTTCTTTGTAGCAAAGCAATCGAGGCGATGAGAGGTGCTTATGCACCGTATTCCGAGTATATGGTCGGTGCCGCTCTGCTTTGCGATGACGGCAGTATTTATACAGGATGCAACATAGAAAATTCTTCCTATTCCGTTACGGCTTGTGCGGAACGAGTGGCACTTTTTAAGGCGGTCAGTGAAAACCATCGTGCATTTCGTGCTATTGCGATTGCAGGCGGCAAGAGGGGCAATATGCAAGGCATATTTTCTCCTTGCGGGGTCTGCCGTCAGGCTTTGAGTGAATTCTGCTCGTCCGATATGCCGGTACTGCTCGTCAAAAACGAAAATGAATATGAGGAGTTTTCATTGGGACAATTGTTGCCGCAATCCTTTTCTTTGAGGTGATACAATGCAGATGTATGATATAATTCTTAAAAAAAGAAATGCCATAGAACTCAGTGACGAAGAGATAAAATTTGTTATTGACGGATATACCAAAGAGCAGATTCCTGATTATCAAATTTCGGCATTGATGATGGCAATTTATTTTCAAGGAATGAGTGAACGAGAAACCGTTACGCTGACGGAATGTATGGCTCATTCGGGAGATATGGTGGACTTAAGCGTTTTTGGCAAGTTGTCAGTAGATAAACATAGTACCGGTGGCGTGGGGGACAAAACCACTTTGATTGTTGCGCCCATCGTTGCGGCACTTGGGGGAAAGGTCAGCAAAATGTCGGGTCGCGGACTGGGACACACCGGCGGAACGGTTGATAAACTGGAGTCCATTCCGGGTTATCGCACCACACTGAGTGAAAATGAATTTCTCTCGCAGGTGGAGAAAATCGGTATTGCGGTCATCGGTCAAAGCGGCAATCTTACTCCGGCAGACAAAAAACTCTATGCTCTGCGCGATGTAACTGCAACGGTAGACAGCATACCGCTGATTACTTCCAGCATTATGTCCAAAAAGATTGCGGCAGGTTCGCATAATATCGTTTTGGATGTTAAGGTTGGCAGCGGTGCATTTATGAAAAATGAGGCGCAGGCAGAAACTCTTGCGGAGCAAATGGTGAAAATCGGAAAACGATGTGGCCGAAACATAGCGGCCCTGCTGACCAATATGGATATTCCGCTTGGGAAGGCTATTGGTAATGCCCTGGAGGTGCAGGAGGCTGTGGCGGTACTTAAAGGTCAATGGAAAGGGGACCTTTACGAAGTATGCGTTGCCCTGGCAACTCAAATGATTTCTTTGTGCTTTTCTCTATCCGAGCCATCCGCAAGACAAAAGGTGATTGACTGTATTGAAAGCGGTGCCGCTTTTGCCAAAATGAAAGAATGGATTTCAGAACAAGGCGGAGATGCCACATATCTTGACGACCCTTCGCGTTTTCCGGACTGCAAATATACTCTGGAAGTTTGTGCTGAAACCGAAGGGTTTATCAGTGCGATGGACGCAGAGAAAATCGGTGGTATTGCTGTAATACTTGGGGCAGGCAGAGCCACCAAGGACGATGAAATTGACCACGCGGCAGGCATACTGCTCGATGCCAAGGTGGGAGATTTTGTCAGCCGCGGTCAGCGCCTTTGCACGCTGTTTTCAAACAGTAAACCGTCGCTTGAGAGAGCGGGAAAAGAGTATGTCAAAACTCTTACAATTTCCGAAACACCGCCGACGGAAAAACCGTTGATTTATAAGGTTGTTCGATAAGTATTGATTTTTTATAAATATTAATGTACAATAGTAAAAACGAAAGGATAGGTGATAGTATGTCAAACATTTGGCACGATATTTCTCCCAAGCGTATTGCACCGCAGGATTTTCTCTGTGTTGTTGAAATCGCAAAGGGCAGTAAGAAAAAATATGAACTGGATAAGGAGAGCGGTTATCTGATGCTGGACCGTATTCTCTATACTTCCACACACTATCCCGCTAATTATGGCTTTATACCGCGTACTTATGGTGATGACGGTGACCCGCTGGATGTATTGTTGCTTTGTTCGGAACCTTTGGAACCGCTGACGCTGGTGCGCGCTTATCCCATTGGCGTTATTACGATGATTGATAACGGGCATAACGATGAGAAGATTATTGCGATTCCCTTTAATGATCCGAACTATAATATGTATACCAATATTGACCAGTTGCCCCGTCATATCTTTGATGAAATGCGCCATTTCTTCTCTGTTTATAAGAATCTTGAAAATAAAACTACGGCTGTCGAAGAAGTCAGTTCCAGAGAAGAAGCCATTAAAACAATCGAAGATGCAATCAACCACTATATTGAGTGTTTTTGTAAATAATCCATATCCCTGTTATTTTTATAGCAGGGATATTTTTGAGGTGAAAAGTGGAAAAATATAATGTTACCGGAATGAGTTGTGCCGCGTGTTCGTCTCGTGTGGAAAAGGCAGTCAGTGCCTTGCCGGAAGTTACACAGTGTAACGTAAATCTCTTGACAGGGACGATGACTGTAAAGGGCGGTAAACCACAGCAGATTATAGATGCGGTAAATG
>JAZRAZ010000098.1:0-3000 GCA_045634825.1 Eubacteriales bacterium
TTAAAACCTTGCAAAACAAAAATGTGCAGGCAGTGTATTTGTCTTCATATTATAACAGTGAGGCATATATTGCCACAAGATTGACAGCGATGATTCAGCATCCTTGTATTGAAATCAGAGATACAGAGTCGCAGATTGATGTTTTGGAACAACAACTTAAAATTGAATACGCCCAGTGGCAAAGACAAGCCATCCGCGCTGCCTTGGAGCGCAATGTTATGGTTTTAACGGGAGGTCCCGGTACAGGAAAGACCACTACTTTACGCGGTATTATCCAACTTCTTAAAAAGTTAAATTATAAATTTTTGCTTTGTGCACCTACCGGCAGAGCGGCTAACCGAATGAGTGAACTTTGTTTACACAATGCGCAAACAATTCATCGGCTACTTGAAGTAGATATGGCAAATCGGGACAACTTTATGCGTAATGAGCAAAATCCGCTCGATGCTGATGCAATCGTTGTGGATGAGATGTCAATGGTGGATGTAAAACTGTTTGAGGCTTTGTTACGTGCCATAAGACCGGGAGCAAAACTAATTATGGTCGGTGATGCTGACCAGTTGCCAAGCGTTGGTGCAGGTAATGTGTTTCGTGATATTTTACGCTCTAAAAAAGTTTATACGGTGGCACTTACGGAAATATTCCGACAGGCACAAATGAGTCGTATCGTTGTGAATGCCCACAAAATCAATCGCGGTGAAATACCGACATTGTCAAATAGTGATGATTTCTTTTTTGTTGCCAAAAAAACAAATGAGGGGATAGCCGACGCGGTTACAAAATTAGTTTGTGAGCGTATTCCGCGGGTATATTCCAGGGATGTATTTCACGGGGTACAAATCATTTCACCGACCAAAAAAACTGCATCGGGCACAGTACTGCTCAACGAGTTGATTCGTGAGCGCTTGGGCATCGGTCGTACGGGCGCTATATCCTGTACGCAAGGTGGCCGTACTTTTTATGTCGGGGACAAAGTGATGCAGATTAAAAATAACTATGATATTGTCTATCAAAAACTCGACGGTAAAGAGGAATGCGGTATATTTAATGGAGATATCGGAATTGTAGAGCGCATTTCACCGCGGGACAAATTATTGTATATCCGATTTGATGACCGCTTGGCAGAGTATCCGTTTGAACATTTGGATGAGTTGGATTTTGCCTATGCGATTACCGCGCATAAAAGTCAGGGAAGTGAATTTGATATCGTGGTACTGGCTTTGCCGGATGCTGTGCCGATGCTTCAATACCGCAACTTGCTTTATACTGCCATAACCCGAGCAAAGAAAATTTTGGTTTTGGTCGGTAGCGAGGGTGTGGTCGAAAAAATGGTAAACAATAATAAGCAAACCAATCGTTTTTCAGGTCTTCGGTATTTATTGGAGGCGATGTAATGAACAGGCTTTCCTTGTATCCTTCTCGTTGTATATTTTGCGGCAAGTTAATTGGGGAGAACAAACATATTTGTGCTGAATGTATCAAGGAAGATATTTTGGTAAAAGGAAAAATATGCGGTTTGTGCGGTCTTGGAAAACAACGCTGTAACTGTGCGGGCAAAAAACATCATTATATCAGAAAAATCACATGTCTATATTATCAAGGTCCTGTGAAAAACGGCGTGATAAGATTTAAGTTTTATCGGCATACTATGCTTGCCACTCATTACGGAAAATTAATGGCGCAAAATGTCCAAAGCAAATATGCGAGGGTGAGTTTTGATGCCATCGTGGCAGTACCGATGAATCGGTTTAAAGAATGGTTGCGTGGTTATAATTGTACTGATTTACTGGCAGGTGAGATTGGTAAAGCAATAAAGACTCAGGTGTTAAAAGATGTTTTGTTTCGCAGACACGGCGGAAAGATGCAAAAGAGAGTACCGCTTGCACAACGAGCCGCTAATGTACTGGATATGTTTTATGTAAAAAACCGAGAGAAAATAGCGGGCAAAACCATTTTACTGGTGGATGATGTTTGCACCAGCGGAGCCACACTGAATGAATGTGCCAAAATGTTAAAACTTTACGGCGCCAGAAAGGTGTATGCCGTCACTCTTGCAACAGTGCCTTTGATTAAATAAAAAAAGGCTTGAATATTAGGTGTGGTTGCAGTATAATAATCGTAAGTTGAAATAGTGAAAAATGTATGGAGGATGTCACAAATGTTGGGACAAGATATTGGTATCGATTTAGGTACCGCAACAATTATTGTTTATATGCGCGGCAAGGGCATTGTACTCAAAGAGCCTGCGGTTGTCGCGATTGATACAAATACAAAGAAGGTATTGGCGGTAGGGGATGAGGCCAGAAAGATGGTCGGCAGAACTCCCGGTAATGTTATTGCAATCCGTCCTTTAAAAGATGGTGTTATTTCTGACTACGAAACTACCGAGAAAATGATTAAATATTTTCTCTTTAAGGTTTCTAAAAATTCTTTTTTCAAACCGCGTGTTATTATCTGCGTGCCCTCTGAGGTAACCGAGGTAGAGGAAATGGCGGTACTGGAAGCGGCAAAGCATGCGGGTGCAAAATTTGTCAGCCTGATTGAAGAACCCAAAGCCGCGGCAATCGGTGCAGGAATCGATATTAACGAACCGAATGGCCATATTGTAGTAGATATCGGCGGCGGAACGGCAGATATTGCGGTGCTTTCTTTGGGGGATGTGGTTCTTTCTTCCTCCATTAAAATGGCAGGCGATAAGTTTGATGAATCTATTGTTCGCTTTATCAAAAAGAAATACAATATTTTGATTGGTGAGCGCACCGCCGAGGATATTAAAATCCAAATTGGCACGGTACACCTGGGTCCTCAAAATAAAACTATGATTATTAAAGGAAGATGCCTTACTACCGGTCTTCCCAAATCTATCGAAATTTGTTCTGAGGAAATTTTAGAACCGTTGAGTGAATGTGCACTGGCCATTATTGAAGTTTTGCATAATGTTTTGGAAAATACTCCGCCTGAATTGGTTGGTGATATTTATCAAAACGGCATTTGTTTGAC
>JAZRAZ010000099.1:0-11928 GCA_045634825.1 Eubacteriales bacterium
GGACAACTCCTTGGCTCACAGAACGACATGGCTACGATCCGACTTGCATTGTGGATGGGCAGAACGGATTGCTGATTGAAGAAAATGCACCCTCTATGGCACAGAAACTTATCTGGGCGTGCAACCATATGGATATAGTACATCGCATCGGTACCGCGGCACAAAACGAAATTTACATATCCTGGAGTGAAGCGGTTGAAAAAGCATACCGTCGGTATGAATATCTATATGACAAAATGCAGCGCGGTCTGCTCCCTCGCAAAGAAGCCAGAGGGGACAGTATGTTCGAACTGGTGGCTGAATTAAGTGCCGCCGGCGCAAAACTCCGTTCTATGCCACGCTCTATGATTGATAAAACCAACTCAATTTACGAAAAGTTTAAAAAGTAAAACAATGACCACACCAATCGGTGTGGTCATTTTCTGTTTAAATTAACTGCATTACTTCACTTGCGGTTTTGGCAACCAGATAATACTCTCTTGCCTTTTCCTCTAAAAACTTTCCGCGGATAGCGTGCTCCATCAGTGCTATCAGCGGGTCATAGTACCCATTGATATTTAAAATAATGATGGGTTTTTGATGGCGGGAAAGTTGACGAAGGGTAATCATTTCAAAAAACTCCTCCCAGGTGCCCAGTCCCCCGGGGCTCATTACAAACACATCGCTTTCTTCTTCCATCTTTGCTTTGCGCTCGCGCATCGTTTCGGTAAAGACAAATTCATCGCACTCCTGAAACAGCACCCCCGGTTTGTCAAAAAACTTGGGTGCCACGCCAAGTATGCTGCCGCCTGTTTCCTTAACGCCTCTTGCCACGGCGCCCATCATTCCCGTCTGTCCACCGCCGAACACCAAACGATGTCCGCCGGCGCCGATGAGCCTACCAAGTTGTTGTCCTTGTTGCAAATAGACGGCATCTATTTCGTTACTTGCCGCGCCGTAAACACAAATGTTCATATCTTTCACCTTACAATTTTAATTCTTTTATATAAGTCTGATACTCCGGCATATACCGACCGATCAGATTATAAAACTCTTTACTGTGATTTTTAAAAGCAATATGGCAAATTTCGTGCAACACCACATAATCCACAGCACCCTCGGAATACAGCATCAGATACAGCGAAAAGTTGAGTGAGTTTTTGCCCGAACAACTTCCAAAGCGCGTTTTGGCGCTTGTGATATGCACTGCTGACGGTGTAAGTCCCGTCAGTTTTGTGTAGTGTGCCACCCGCTCGGGTATCACCTGCTTGGCGCGCTGCCGAAGCGCCTTTATCTGCTCGTCGGTTAAATCATATTTTGCCAAGCGCTGTTGTTGACGTTTTAAATGATGCTTTAGCCAATCCTCGTGGTCGCGCACAAACTGCTCGGCTCGTTTCATTGAACAAGTCCGTGGCATTCGTACCAAAATACGCAAATCCTTTGTGATTTCCAGTGCCAGCGTTTTGCGATTGCTTTTTATATATTCTATATTCATAATTATACCTCTGTATAATCATATAATATTACACAAATTTTCGCAAGTAAAAACGGCATTTAAAAATGCCGTTTTTGTTTTATTTGAGCAAACTGCAGACATCATTGGCGTATCCGACGGGGTCTTCAGGTGTAAGTCCTTCAATCAGCATCGCTTGTGTATACAGTACACGCACGATGGCTGCCGCCTTTTCTTTGTCTTCCAGCGCGTTTTCAAGTGTTTTTAGAATTTCGTGAGAAGCATTGATTTCCAGCACCTTTTGTGCCTTGGGGGCGGCGCCTTGCGGCATTTCTGCAAGCGTCTTTTCCATCTCGATGCTCATTTCACCCATAGAGCGCAGACAAACGGGATGGCTTTGCAGTTTGTTGCTGACTCGCACATTACTGACCTTTTCTCCCAGCGTTGCACTTACAAAATCAATTACTGCTTTATAAGGTGTCTGGTCGGTTTCGTCTGCCCCTGCATCCACCGAGGCCACATTCTGAAAACTCTTTCCTGCATATTCTCCAAGTACCTTAATGGCAAATTCATCGACATCATCGGTAAAGAACAACACATCGTGTCCTTCACTCATTACACTTTCTGTCTGCGGTAATTTGCCGATGCGACCGACACTTTCGCCCGTGGCATAATAAATAATCTTATCGTCCTCTTTCATACCGTCAACATATTCTTGCAGGGTAACCATCTTTTCAAGTTTACCGGAATAAAAGAGCAGTAAATCTTTAAGTATTTCCTTATTCTGCCCCCACATCTCATAAAGACCGTACTTGAGTTGCTTGCCAAAAGCGGAAAAGAATTTTTCGTACCCCTCACGGTCATTTTTGAGAAAGTTTTCCAGTTCTTTTTTGATTTTCTTTTGAATGTTGGCGGCAATCAGTTTGAGCGTTCTGTCTTGTTGGAGAATTTCGCGAGAAATATTAAGCGAAACATCACTGCTGTCCACCAATCCCTGCACAAATCCAAAATAGTCAGGGAGCAAATCGGCACATTTATCCATTATCAACACACCATTAGAATAGAGTGCCAGTCCCTTTTCAAAATCTTTGGAATAGTAATTAAAGGGTGCATTCGCGGGGACATACAGTAAAGCGGTATAGGAAAACTCACCGTCAACACCGGTATGGATATATTTAAGCGGTTTGTCCCAGCCATAGCGTTGGTCTTGATAAAAACGCTCGTAATCCTCTGCCTTCAGTTCGTTTTTGTTTTTGCGCCAGATGGGTACCATAGAGTTGAGTGTTTTATCCACTAATACTGTTTCGTATTCGTTCTCACTTCCCTCTTTTAAAGAACTTTCCTCACACAGCATTTTGATGGGATACTTGATAAAATCGGAATACTTGTGCACCAAACTCTGCAAACGATAACTCTCCAAAAATTGAGAGTAGTCTTCCTCCCCTGCATCCTCTTTGATATGCAGGGTAATGATTGTGCCGACTTCCTCTTTTTCGGCGGGAGTAATGGTGTAACCATCAGCACCCTTAGAGGTCCATAAATAAGCCTCTGCTCCTGCACGTTTGGAAAGCACGCTGACCTCATCTGCCACCATAAATGCCGAATAAAAACCGACACCAAACTGACCGATAATGTCCACACCCTCCTGCTCATCGGTTTCCTTGCGAAATTTTAAAGAACCGCTTTCGGCAATCGTGCCGAGGTTTTTTTCCAGTTCCGCCTCGCTCATACCGATGCCCGTGTCCTCAATAGTGAGGGTGCGTGCCTCTTTATCGACACTCAAACGAATATAAAAATCCTCTTTATTAAATGAAATGTTTTCATTTTGCAAAGCGTGGTAATAACTTTTATCAATCGCGTCACTGGCATTGGAAATGAGTTCTCTGAGAAAAATTTCCTTTTGAGAATAAATGGAGTTTATCATCATTTCCAACAAACGCTTACTTTGTGCTTTAAATTGTTTCTTTGCCATAAACCAAACCTCTTTTTTGAAAATTAGCACTCTCTGTTTATGAGTGCTAAAATTAGTTTACACCTCTTTTCTCCTTTTGTCAACACCTGCATATAAAAAAGCGGAGAATTTTCTCCGCTTTTATTCTTGAATTAAGTCAGAAATTACCTGCCCAGCCATAATCATACCCATCACACCGGGGACATAGGACATACTGCCGGGGGTAGATCTGCGCTTTTGACCGTCAGGAGCCACCTTGATGGGTTCTTCCTTGGAATAAACCACCTTTAAATGACGGATGCCCCGTCTTTTCAGTTCATAGCGCATCACCTTTGCCAACGGACAAACGCTGGTTTTGAACAAATCTGCCACTTCAAATGCGGCGGCATTGAGTTTGTTGCCTGCCCCCATCGCGCTGATAAGCGGAACCGAAGCACTTTCGCACCGCACTGCCAGTTCAATTTTACCACTAACCGAATCAATGCAGTCCAGCACATAATCATAGCCTGAAATGTCAAACTCGCTTTCGGGGGTAAAAAACATCTGATGTATTTCCACCTTGACGCCCGGAGCCGCCAGGGCAAGACGGGATGCGGCAACTTCTACCTTTGGCTTTCCGAGCACATCCAACGTGGCAAACAGTTGACGATTGAGGTTGCTCAGGGCAACGGTATCACTGTCAATCAATGTCAGATGTCCTACACCGCCTCTTGCAAGCGCTTCTGCCGCATAGGAGCCGACACCGCCGATACCAAACACCGCCACTCTTTTATTTTCAAGACAGTCCAGCGCCTGCTCACCAATCAAACGGGCACTTCTCTCCAGATACTCTCTCATTTACAGTAAAGCCACACCGTGTGCGGCGGCCTCCTTTATGATTTCATCACTCCAGATAGATGCCTGCACCTCTCCGATATGTAGTTTTTCAAGTAACACCAGACAAAGTCTTGACTGCCCGATACCGCCACCTACCGTCAGCGGCAAAGTACCGTTTAAAATACCTTGATGATAGGCATACTTTTCTCGTTCGGTAGCATCGCATTTTGCCAGTTGTTCCTTCAAAGTCAAGGCATCTACTCGGATACCCATACTGGACAGTTCAATGGGTTGCTCCATCACTTCGTTCCATACAAGCAAGTCACCGTTGAGGGACCAATCATCATAGTCGGGGGCTCTGCCATCGTGCTTTTGACCGTTGGAAAGCACTCCTCCGATTTGCTCGATAAAGACAGTTTTCTTTTCCTTAACAATGGCGTGCTCACGCTCTTTGGCAGTCAAATCGGGATACAGTTGCAACAATTTTTCCGAAGTGATAAAGAAAACCTTTTTTTCTATCTTGCCGCTGAGTGCAGGATAACGCTCACTGACCTTCTTTTTGGTTTCCCACAAAGCCACCACAATTTTGGTAACGATTTCCTCCAAGAAGAACCGATTGCGTTGTTCCGGCGTAATCACCTTTTCCCAGTCCCATTGGTCGACATAAATGGAATGAACATTATCCATATCATCATCTCTGCGAATAGCACACATATCGGTATATAAACCCTCTCCCGCGGCAAAGCCGTATCGATGCAAAGCCATACGCTTCCATTTGGCAAGGGACTGCACAATTTCTGCCTGTGTGTCGCACGCTTTGATGTCAAATTCCACTTTGCGCTCAATGCCGTTGAGGTCATCATTGATACCACTGCCGTGCGGCACAAACAAAGGCGCACTAATCCGCTCCAAATGCAGTGCTCTTGCCAGTTCTCCTTGAAAAGTATCCTTAACAAATTTGATTGCTTTTTGCGTTTCTCTGAGTGACAGAGGGGTGCTGTACCCTTCTGCCCAAACAAATCCGTGCATATCGGTTCTCCTTTTAATAAAACGTGGCAATGGGTTGCTTCGGCTGAGATGTAAAGGCAACTTCCTTTACTCTGAGCACCGGACCTTTTTGCCCGTACACTGTATGATATTTAAATTCAAGTGTTGCCGTTACATATGCCCAACGCTGACTTTGCAGGTTTTCAGCACCCTTATATTCGCACATAAATCCTGCAAACTGCATATCTTCGACGCAACAGGTCATCACCTGTCTGCCGCAAATGAAATTGCCTTTCGGTATCTCATCGGCACCGCAGATAATCATTCCCTTAATCTTAAAGACTTTGCCGTCATACAGTTCAGGCTGTTCACTGACCTCACGATACCATACGGCATAATCCTCGTCTTTAATTTCAATCAAAGGAGCATTTACATCAAAGGGCAACGGGTCCTCGAAAGTATCAGGTTCCACCCTGCCGTCAGTATACTCATACAAAATTTCACATCTGCGGTTGAGGGCGCGCACCAACCGATGAAACTGCAATATTTCGGTTTCTTCGGCAACGCGATTAAACACAACCATTTCGGCAGTGGCGATTTTATCTACTGTCTGCTGCCGCATATTGTTATTATATATCAGAAAAGTAGTGGCATCTATGAAAGTATATTGTTGATACACTTCCCAGTTCTGCGGCAGATTTTCAAACAAAATTCCAAGCGGCCACATACCGTTATATTCAACAATCACTCGTTGTATTTCGTATTTTTTCTCAAACGAGGAAAGTAAAAAAGCACTCAAGTCCTCGGGTTCCTCTATAACTTCCTCAAAAACATTCGCACTTGAAAACTTTTGGCGCTCCAGTTCGGTTTCCCCTTGCTCACAAGTCAAAACCAAAGTTTTTTCGCCATCATTAAAGCGCTCGTCTTCCAGTGTACTTTGAATAAAAGTACTTTTTCCGGCATCCAAAAAACCGGCAAATATATATACGGGAACTTCCCTCATACCTTATTCCTCGATTTCAAATAATGTGCACAGTGCTGACTTATTCAACTCTCTGCCGATAACACAAATTTTGCCGATACCCTGTGCACTGCCACTACGAACAGAACACTCACCGGGCACATAATCAAAATAAATCCATTCTCCTGACTCTCCCGCTACCATTCCTTTGGCGCGCAACACCTGACCGTATTTGCTCTCCTCAAGCAACGCGTCCAATGCAGATTCTATTTGTGCGGTCGTATATTTTTTTACCGTTTCTCTGCCGAAACTGACAAAAACATCGTCTGCGTGGTGATGATGGTCGTGACAACCACAGGAGCAGTTCTCATCGTGATGGTGATGCTCGTGATGGTCGTGACAACCGCAAGAACAGTGTTCATCGTGATGGTGATGCTCCAACATTTCTTTTAAATGATGCTCCACTCCGCCTTGATGAGCAAATGCCTCCAGCAGTTGTTTTCCGTCCAATCTGTCCCAAGGGGTCGTAATCAAAGCGGCGTTTTCATTATGAGAGCGAATGATTTTCACTGCCTGTTGCAGTTTACTTTCGGAAACATTTTGTGTACGACTGAGAATAATCGCACCCGCATTTTCCAGTTGGTCGTTATAAAACTCACCGAAGTTTTTTTCATATATTTTACATTTTACCGCATCTGCCACTGTAACCACAGCACCAAGGCAGGCGTTTTCGGAAAGGGCATCTTCAACCGCAGAAACGACATCACTGAGTTTGCCGACACCGCTGGGTTCGATAATCACCCTGTCAGGAGCAAACCTCTCCAACACTTCCGCAAGCGCTTTGGTAAAATCCCCGACCAGTGAGCAACAAATGCATCCCGAATTCATTTCTTTGATTTCAACCCCGCTTTGTTGCAAAAAACCACTGTCAATACCGATTTCACCAAATTCGTTTTCAATCAGCACCAACTTTTCACCGGCATAAGCCTCTTTTATCAATTTCTGAATCAGTGTGGTTTTTCCCGCTCCCAAAAAACCGGAAAAAATATCAATCTTTGTCACTTTATCGTCTCCTAAGTCTGCGATTTTTTTGTATCGGTGCCGCGGGGGCTTGCTCCTCGGGTGCCTCCAGCAATACTCCGTCTTCCCCTAAAACGAGGGGTTTAATATCATATTTGGTATATTTAACTATATTTTCAAGTTTAGTCTTTTCGGCAAAATTAGCTACCATTGTAAAAACGACGCCTTTTTTCCCTGCGCGACCCGTTCTGCCGATACGATGGATGAAATATTCAACTTCCTCAGGAATATCAAAATTCAGTACAAAGTCAACATCCTCGACATCAATTCCGCGCGATGCCACATCGGTTGCCACCAATACCGAAAGTTTTCCGTCACGATATTTCTGCATCGTTTTTTCGCGTTTGCTTTGCGGAATATCCCCGTGCAGACAATCACAATCCACTCCACCGCCGCGCAACTCGTCACTGAGCCGTTGGCACATTACTTTGGTATTACAAAATATAATCATTCTCTCAAACGCGCCGGAACGGACAATCGTCAGTGTCGATTCCGATTTTTTCAAAGGCGGAACCGTCACAGAATATTGGTCAATGTCGGGTCGGTCCTGTTGCTCAGGCTCAACCGTAATTTCAACCTCATCGCGCTGATACTTCCAGGATACATTCATTACCTCCTGGCTGATGGTCGCGGAAAACAGACCCAAGTTTTTTCTATTTTTTACCATATCAATGATACGGGTTACATCCTTGTAAAATCCCATATCGAGCATTCTGTCTGCTTCGTCCAGCACCACTGTCTGTATTTTATCAAAGCGCAAATTGCGGCGCTTGTGATGGTCCATCAGTCGTCCGGGTGTTGCCACTATAATTTGCGGTTTCTTTTCCAGTTGTCGAATTTGACCGCCCATACCGGCACCACCGTAAAGCACTGCCACTCGAATCCCTTTGTAAAAGGTCAAAAGACCTCTGAGTTCCTCACCAATTTGCATCGCAAGTTCTCTGGTCGGTGCTAAAATCAACCCCTGAATTTCCGCACAATCAGCATCAATATGCTCAATCATCGGGATACCGAAGGCGAAGGTTTTGCCGGTACCGGTGGGTGCTTTTGCCACCACATCTTTCCAAGCCATAAACTCAGGAATTGCCAACTTTTGTACAGTGGTCGGATAAGCATATCCTTTGCCTTCTAATGCAGAAAGCATTTCAGGCGACAGTCCTAAATCTTTAAATGTTACATTTTCACTCATACTTATCATCCTAAATAAACTATATCACATCTTTGATAAATATCAAATTCGGCAAAATACTTTTCTTCCAAAGGAATCCAGCGACTCTCAAACAGGCGCGCCGCCTCAGGACCATCACGCTTTATAATACGCTTGATTTGAGTATCGGCATCTATGTTGCAAAAAATGCGCAAATCATACTGCTCCCAAAGACTTGGGTGACAACTGTATGACCCCTCCACAATAACGAGATTTCCTCTTTCCTCTTTGGGTGCGCCAAGTTTGCCCGTCGCACAATCAAAAGGACGAAAGCGTGCCGCCTTGCCTTGTTTCAAGGGGGTCAGAACCTCTTTTAAAAAACGCTCGTGGTCAATATTCTCCCCTGCTTTTTCATATCTTTCTTCGGTGCGCTGTTCAGGGCGAAGAAAAAAGTCATCCATATGCACCACAGGGCAAGAAAATTTTTGGGAAAGAAGGTCTGCCAGTGTTGTTTTACCACTGCCACATCTCCCGTCAATCGCGACAATAACAGGTGCGCTTTGACCCACCAAAAGTTGTTGTATACTATTATAGATACTTTCAAGTGTGCTCATACCGTTATAAAACCAAAAACTTCCATAATGGAAAAAGTAAAGATAGCAACCAGACAAACAGGAGCCACATATTTAATAACAATAATAAACAGTTTCTTGGCTTTAAAGTTGCCGTTTTTCTCTACTTCCTCAATCAGTTTTTTGGGTTTTAAGAAATAACCGACAAATATACTGGTCAAAAGTGCCACAATCGGCATACATACGGAATTACTGATAAAATCAAAAAAGTCTAAAAATTGCAGTCCGATAATCTTGACAGATGACCAACCGCTGTATCCCAGACAAGAAAGCAATCCAAATACGATACAAAGTAAAAATACCGCCAGACAACAAACCTTTCTGTTCCATTTAAACTTATCTTGCAAAATGGAAACGATGGTTTCCATCAATGAGATAGAAGAAGTCAGCGCCGCAAAGAGCACCAAAAGGAAGAAGGCGGTGCCGATGATATTGCCTGCAGGCATACTGTTAAATACCTGCGGCAGCGTTACAAACATCAAGCTGGGTCCTTTATTAAGTGCCGCAGGGTCTCCGCTCGAAAAAATGAATACGGCAGGCACAATCATCAGTCCTGCGGTAAAGGCAATCCCTGTGTCAAACAGTTCAATCTGACGAACACTCTTTTCAAGATGTACATCGGGTTTCATATAGGAACCGTAGGTAATCATAATGCCCATCGCCAGACTCATAGAATAAAACAGTTGTCCCATTGCTGCTACCACAGTGGTGACGGAAAACTTGGAAAAGTCAGGTTTAAGGTAGTATACAACACCTTCCCAGGCACCCGGTTGACAGATGACATAAATCGCAATTCCTACCGACAGTACCACCAAAACCGGCATCATTACTTTGCTGACTTTTTCTACGCCTTTTTCCACACCGAACAGTACAATCAAGGCTGTCAAACCCATAAATAACAAAAACCATAAAATAGGCTGTGCGTTTTTTTCGATGAAAAAATCAAAATATTTGGGGTCCGCAACATTTTGCATATATCCGCCTGCAAACATAGCAAGGTATTTGGTCACCCATCCACCGATGACCGAATAATACGGCAAAATAATCATCGGCACTAATGCCGACAAATAACCGACAAAACCAAATCGTCTGTCCAGTTTTTGATAAGCGCCGATGGCGGAAAGCCCTGTTTTTCTGCCGATGGCAATTTCTGCCATCATCAGTGCAAATCCGAAAGTCAGTGCCAAAATAATATATACCAGTAAAAAGATACCGCCGCCGTACTTTGCCGCAAGATAGGGAAATCTCCAGAGATTTCCAAGTCCCACGGCGCTGCCCGCTGCTGCCAATACAAAACCTAATTTTCCTGTAAAACTACTTCTCTTGTTTTCCATTTCTACTCACTCTAATTGCAAAAAGCCTTGCGTGACAAGGCTTTTTGATAATAATTTACTGATTGTTTGTCTGATCCTTCAACATAACATCGTGCGCGCCACCCTCAACAATGGATACACTGGATACCAATGTGAGTTTTGCTTTTTGTTGAAATTCGGGAATACTGAGTGCACCGCAGTTGCACATAGTGGAACGAATTTTAGCAAGGGTGACAGGCAAATTGTCGTGAATTGAGCCGGCATAGGGAACATAACTATCTACACCCTCTACAAAGGAAAGTTTTTTGTCCCCGCCCATATCATAGCGTTGCCAGTTACGCGCGCGTGCAGAGCCTTCTCCCCAGTATTCTTTCATATAACTGCCGTTGATGAGTACCTTTTGTGTTGGGCTTTCATCAAAGCGGGAGAAATATCTGCCAAGCATACAGAAATCGGCGCCCATCGCCAGAGCCAATGTAATATGATAATCGTGAACGATACCACCATCAGAACAAATCGGAATATAAATACCGGTTTCTTCAAAATATTCATCTCTTGCCTTTGCAACTTCGATTACAGAGGTAGCCTGTCCACGACCGATACCCTTTGTTTCGCGAGTAATACAGATGGACCCGCCACCAATACCGATTTTTATAAAGTCAGCACCTGCCTCAGCCAAAAATCTGAAACCTTCTCTGTCCACGACATTTCCTGCGCCAACTTTTACAGTATCTCCGTATTTTTCACGGATAAACTTAAGAGTTTGTGCTTGCCAGGCAGAAAATCCTTCAGAGGAGTCAATGCAAAGTACATCTGCACCTGCCTCTACCAATGCAGGAACACGGGTTTCGTAGTCACGGGTGTTGATACCGGCACCGACTACATAACTTTTATTGTCATCCAATAACTCCAGCGGATTTTCTTTGTGAGAAGAATAATCTTTACGGAATACAAAGGAAACCAATCTGCCGTTTTTATCTACGATAGGCAAAGAATTGAGTTTATTATCCCAGATAATATCATTGGCTTCTTTCAAGGTGGTTCCTTCGGGTGCTGTTATCAAATCAGCCAAAGGAGTCATAAAGGACTCGATTTTTTTACTTAAATCCATACGGCTGACGCGATAGTCACGACCGGTTATAATACCGACCAGTCTGCCACCGGAGGTACCGTCCTCCGTCACCGCAACGGTGGAATGACCGGTTTTTTCTTTAAGTGCCAGTACATCTGCCAGAGTCTGATCGGGGCGCAGATTGGAGTCGGAGGAAACAAAACCTCTCTTATAGTTCTTAACACGACGAACCATAGCCGCCTCGTCCTCAATGGTTTGTGAACCGTAAATAAAAGCAACGCCGCCCTCTTTTGCAAGTTCAATCGCCATTCTGTCATCTGATACAGATTGCATAATTGCACTGATAAGCGGAATGTTCATTGTAATTGCAGGCTGCTCACCTTTTTTGAATTTCACAAGAGGTGTTTTTAAACTGGCGTTGGCAGGAATACAGTTTTCATCAGAATAACCGGGTACCAACAAATATTCACTAAAAGTATGGGACTGTTCTTCAAAAAAATAAGCCATTATATCTTCCTCCCTATTAAAGTCTATAAA
>JAZRAZ010000100.1:0-3303 GCA_045634825.1 Eubacteriales bacterium
TTCTGCAGAAGGAAACTCTTTTCTTTTTTCTTTACCAAATACATCAGGAATGTATATATCAAAAATTTCACACCCATGCAGTAAATCATGTAAAAACTTACGAATCATAAAGCCGGCACGATCACTATCAGTTAAAATGATAGCGCCCTTCAATTCAACCAACTTCTTTAAATTTTGCTGCATTTTTTTATCTTTAAAAATGGCAAAACCATCCGTCGCAATCACAAAAGCATCTACCAACGATTCCAGTTTGATTTTATCATATTTCCCTTCAACAATAACAATATGGTCAACTGATTTTTTCATATTCAGTCACCACACATAATCAAATCGCAAAGCATCTGATAAATCATTTCTTTTTTATCCCCTGACTCACTTTTAAGCCGTTTTTCACATTCAAAGCAAATGTCTATCGATTGCATCAATTGTTTTTCAGATAACGCTTTACTTGCTCTCATCATTTTAGAGGCGCCATATTCATTTATACCAAAATCTTTTTTCATATCTGTATTTTTCTTGCCTGCGGATAACGCCCAACTTGCACGAAGCAAATCCACAAGAGAACGATATATAAGATTGGCAATTTGCATCTCGTTATAGTTTTGTGCATAAAGGTCTTCAATCACCTTGATTGCCACCTTAAAGTCTCTTTCAGAAAGGGCATCACTGATTGCAAAACGATTGGTTTCCAAACTTTTGGTAATAACTGCATCAATATCGGCTCTCGTAATACGCTGATTTTGAGAAAATGAGGCAATTTTGATGATTTCATTTTTCAGTGACATCATATCGTTTTCTGCAACACGCAAAATATAGTACATATCATCACCGGATATATCTTTATTTAAACTCTTAAAATGCCTTTTCCCCCAAGCTGCCAGTTGCGCTTGCCCCGGATGGTTAATTTCAACTACTAAGCCGCCTGCTTTTTTTATAAGAGAGTCCAGTGTTTTGTCTTTCCCTTCCTTTAGTACCGTATCCATAAAGACAACACTTGCGTAGTCCGGAATTGACGAAATAATTCTTAAAAAATCTTTTTGATAATCATCTTTTAATAAATCGTGCGATAAATCGACGATACCGATAAATTTTCTATCGCTCATCATCGGAAAACTATCAATTAAGTTTTCAAGCGTATTAAGAGAAAGCGTTTCCCCACTGAGTTGACTGACATTAAACTCCGGCATATCTGTTACCGTCTTTTTGCGCAAAGTATGAAAGTAGTAATCCTTCAAATACTCCTCATCGCCACATAAATAAAACAATCCCGTGGTTTCGTGCTTCTTTATTTTTTCTTTTAAAATTTCTAGGCTCATTTCATTCCCTCTATTTTATACCGATTTTGGTTTAGTTTGATAGAAACAGTCCCGTCTACATCTGTTCTTTTTATGATTGGAATATACTTTTTAATTCTCTTGAGTGCCTGAGAAGATGACAGTTTATATCGCTTGTCTGCACTTACAGAAATTACCGCCACATCCGCATTGATATACTCCAATAAATCGTTTTCCGAAGCGGAAGCGGAGCCATGATGCGAAATCATAACGATATCACTTTCTATTTTTTCTTTATATATTTGTACAAATCGTTGTTCAGCATCTGACTCAACATCGCCAAGAAAAAGTAATTCCGTTGGTCCATACGAGAGACGATAAATCAGAGATTTTTGATTTTCGTTCTTGTCAGATGGAATAATATGTTCGGTCAATATTTCAAGTTTCAATCCGTCAAAATAATATGTCATATCTTTTTTGACTTTGCGAAGTACCGTAAAACGCGATGAAGCCAGAGCCAAAACATCTCTACTCTGTTTTTCATATTCTTCTCTGTGGGGAACAAATAACTCTTTTACCCGATAACCCGAGAGCAATGATGTTAAATACTTGGTATGGTCTGTGTCAAGATGTGTTATATATAAAGTCGAGATATCTCGGACTCCTCTACGAGCAAAACACTGTTGCAGTTCTTGGTATCCAAGCCCATCCCCACCGCAGTCAATCAAAAAAGCAGCGTGGTTACGAGTAATTACAACACAGTTTCCATGTCCAACATTTACAAAGTCCACCCAGATATTATCTCGTCCCAGATAATCAACAATAAAGTTACCTCCAAGTAAACACAAAAATACGGTAACATAACAAATAGCCAATCTGATAGGGTGCTTTTGATATAGCAACAACCATAGTATAAAAATCAAAATTATAAGCAAAGAAAATACAACCCAAAATGTTACACCGCCGGTATAAATACTGCAAAATGGCAGTTGCGCAACGACAGAAGTAACTGTATCACAGTATTTGTATAAAACTTCTGCTATCAAAGCCAACAAAGAACAAACCGGTTGCAACCAAGAAAATACGATTGCTAAGAAGCCAATAAAGAAAAGCGCCTCAACTACAATAACAATCAAAACATTGGTAATTGGTGCCAATAGTGAAATGGACTGAAACATTGTCAGCATCACTGGCAAGGTTCCAATCGTAGCAGCAACAGACATCGAAATTGTATTTTTTACAAACGAATATATTTTACCAATTAAATTGTGTGGGTTTTTGAGTTTTGGAAAAAAAGATGATAGTTTTTTATTTAATAAAAGAATTCCAAGTGTTGCAGTGGCACTCAACGCAAGACTAGGATTTAAAACAGCAAAAGGATTTCCCAAACAACATACCGTTACCGCAAAAGAAAGTGCGGTTAACGAATCAGGTTCCTTTTGAAATAATACCCCACCTTGAAATACCGTCAACATAATGGCAGCTCTGCAACAGGAGGGAGAAAAACCTGTCAATGCAGTGAACAGCCATATAAATAAAATCTGCAAAACCGCGCGAACATATAAATTTTTGCTGATAAATGCCAAAGCAAAATACAGTATTGTTGTAACAAAGGCAAGATGCATACCAGAAACTGCTAAGGTATGCGAAACTCCCGATATTTTGAAGTTACGATATAATTCCGCATCGATTTTATCGGTTTGTCCCAGAGTAATTCCGGCAATCAATGCAGAAGTATTTTTAGAAAAAATTCGTTCATAGGTAGAAATAATTTTATGCCGTGCCATAGCAGATAAGACATAAATATCATTTGAATTTGGTGCCCCCAGGACCTTACTCTCTGTAGCATACATTGACAAAAATTGCCGATTTGTCAGTCGAAAATCTAAAGAAAAGTCATCTTTTTCATTTTTAAATGCCTTACCTGCGCAAGATACGGTGCTGCCCACCTCGTACTTTAAAGACCCTTTTGCCGAATAAACCAAAATGTTTCCGTGTGGTTTATATATTTTATTATCGACCAAAATCT
>JAZRAZ010000101.1:0-7276 GCA_045634825.1 Eubacteriales bacterium
CGGCTCCGGCGTACCGAACAAAACCAAAGTTGCAAAAATCACCAAAGAGCAACTCAAGGCTATTGCAGAAACCAAAAAGGTAGATTTGAATGCTGCCAGTGTGGAAGCTGCTATGAGCATGATCGCCGGTACTTGCAGAAGTATGGGCGTTACAGTCGAGGAATAATCGGCTGATCCGTACTTACACTTTAATGGTGTATGTGGGAGGATTTATCCGTGTAACCACATAAGGAGGAATTAGAAGTAATGAAAAGAGGAAAATCCTACGTCGAGAGCGCAAAGCTCATTGACCGTCAGAAATTATACGATGTTTCTGAAGCTATGGATCTGGTTACCAAAACTGCCAGAGCAAAGTTTGATGAAACCGTAGAAGTTCATGTTAAACTCGGTGTTGACTCTCGTCATGCCGACCAACAGGTTCGTGGTGCAGTAGTTCTGCCTCACGGAACCGGTAAAACCGTTCGTGTTTTGGTTTTTGCTAAAGACGCTAAGGCTGATGAAGCAAAGGCTGCCGGTGCTGATTTCGTCGGCGCCGAAGATATGGTTGAGAAGATTCAGAAAGAAAACTGGTTTGACTTTGATGTTATCGTTGCCACTCCCAATATGATGGGTCTGGTTGGTCGTCTTGGTAAAGTATTGGGCCCCAAAGGCTTGATGCCCAACCCCAAGGCAGGCACCGTTACAATGGATGTTGCCAAGGCTATCGAGGAAATCAAAGCTGGTAAGATTGAATACAGATTGGATAAAACCAACATTATTCACTGCCCGATCGGTAAAGCATCTTTCGGTGAAGCCAAACTTTCCGAAAACTTCAACACTCTGCTTGCTGCCGTAATTAAGGCAAAGCCCGCTGCTGCAAAGGGTCAGTACATCAGAAGTTGTACTGTTGCTTCTACAATGGGCCCCGGCATCAAGATCAATTCTGCAAAACTCGTATAAGTTTTGCTTGACAAATCCACTTTAAAGTGGTAAACTTAACACATTCTTGCTTCGCAGACAGCCGGTGCATCAGCTTAAAGGAATTTTCCGCCAGCCGAGGAGGAGAAACTTGTATTTGTTAAAGTTGCTCCCAAACTGCGTGCGCTGTTTGGGAGCATTTTTGTTGATTGAATGATAAGTGAGGTGAACACAATGCCCAGTCAAAAAGTATTGGAACAAAAGAAGGCAATCGTTGCTGAGCTGGCTGAACAGATCAAAGGCTCCATTAGTGGTGTTTTGGTTGATTACAGCGGCATCAACGTTGCTGATGACACCAAGTTGCGTGCTCAACTCAGAGAAGCAGGCGTTCATTACACTGTAGTAAAGAACACTTTGACCAAGCTTGCTCTGAAAGAAGCAGAAATGGAGGGTCTGGATGACGTTCTGAACGGTACCACCGCTATTGCGATGTCCAAAGATGATCTGATTGCTCCCGCCAAGATTCTGCACGAGTTTTCCAAAGACCACGAAAACTTCAAATTGAAGGGTGGCTTTATGGAAGGTAAAGTCTTGTCTTTAGAAGAAGTTGACAAGATTGCCAAACTGCCGTCCAAAGAAACCTTGCTCACTATGCTGTGTATTGCTCTTAACGGCAATATCTCCGGTCTGGCAAGAGCTTTGAATGCTGTAGTTGAACAGAAAAACGAATCTACCCCTGCATAATAAAAAATATTAATTAATTTTGGAGGAAACTAAAATGGCTATTGAAAATATCATTGAAGAGATTAAAGCCCTTAACGTTATGGAACTTGCTGATCTGGTTAAGGCAATCGAGGAAGAATTTGGCGTAAGTGCTGCTGCTCCTGTTGCTGTTGCTGCTGGTCCTGCTGCCGCTGCTGCTGAAGAGAAGACCGAGTTTGATGTTGTTCTGGTATCTGCAGGCGACAAGAAGATCGGTGTTATCAAAGTTGTTCGCGAACTGACCGGTCTGGGTCTGAAGGAAGCAAAAGAACTCGTTGAGTCTGCTCCCAAGGCTATCAAAGAAGGCGCATCCAAGGATGAGGCTGAAGATCTTAAGGCTAAACTGGAAGAAGCCGGCGCTAAAATCGAACTCAAGTAATTTGATTTTAAAACTAAAAAAAGAGAAGTGTTTTCACTTCTCTTTTTTCTTTGCAATAAATTTTGGGTCTTGAAAACATACTTTAGGTGTGTTATGATTAATAGGCTAAAAAATTCCTACATTATATTACAGAAAGGGCGGTATCTATGGAACGCATTACCAGTTTGCAAAATCCATTGATTAAATCTTTGGTGAAACTGAATACTGCCGCCGCCCGCAAAGCAGAAAAAATGTTTTTGCTGGAGGGCATTAAACTGTGTAGGGAAGCACTTGAAAATGGACTGGATATCCGCTATTGTTTATGCGGTGAAGACGAACAAGCATTAAAACTTGCTGCCAATTGTGCCAATGCCCAATGTTTTCAAGTGAGTGATGCCATTATTTCTAAAATTTCTACAGCAAAAACACCTCAAAAAATTGTTATGGCCGCCAAGATACCGGAGCATACGCCGCAAGATATATGCGGTGATACGATTTTGGCGTTGGATGGAGTGTCTGACCCTGCCAATTTCGGTTCGATGTTGCGAACCGCCGAAGCGTTTGGTGTACAAGATATTCTTTGCTCCAGTCAAACCGTGGACTTATATTCTGCAAAGGTATTGCGCGGTGCGATGGGCTCTTCTTTCAGAGTTCGTGTGCATCGGGGCGATTTGAAGCAATATTTGGCAGAGTTAAAATCCAAAGGATATTATTTATATGCGACAGCATTGACCGGAAACGATATTTTGCTGCAACAAGCGGATTTTTCCCAAAAATGCGTCATCGTTATCGGAAATGAAGGAAACGGCGTTTCTGCAGAAATTTTGAGCGTGTGTGACCAAACGGTCACGATTCCTATGACCGGCAAAAATGAATCCTTAAACGCCGCAGCTGCAACGGCAGTTGTATTGTGGCAATCATTCAGTGCAAAGGGGCTGTGAGTATGAACCGACACTTGTATTGGATTTGGCTCAGACTGGTGCTCAACGGTAATATCAAGATGATGTACGCTCTATATAGTATTACCGATGATATAGAAACTGTTTTTTGTGCCGATAAAAAGCAGTATATTGAATGGGGTGTACCCAAAAATTATCTTTCTGCTTTGGAAAATAAAGACCTGACGGCAGCATATAATATTTTGGGACAATGTAAACGTTTTGGCTTTGGAGTATTGTCCATTGATGATGAGCAATATCCAAAGGATTTGCTTGCAATTGCACTGCCGCCGTGTTTGTTATTTTATCAAGGCGATTTTCTTAAATGTTTAAATACGCCGTTACTTACGGTAGTAGGAACAAGGTACTCCTCAGCATCGGGCGAAGCGATTGCCGCCGAGTTCGGAAGAGACCTTGCTTTATCCGGTTTTACAGTTGTTTGCGGAGTGGCAACGGGTATTGAGCAGGCAGTATATAATTCGGTGATTTCGGCGGATGGCAGATGTATTTTGCTGTTGCCGTGCGGTATTTTGACTGCACCACAGAGAGTGCGTTATATGATTAAGGATGTTGTACCCAATGGTGCAGTAGTAAGTGAGTGGCTACCCGGTGAGAAGTCACCCCACGATGCGTATCAAATTCGCAATCGCTTATTGAGTGCGTTTACTCCCGGCACCCTTATCCTGCAATCTCCCCGTAAAAGCGGCGCACAAATGACGGCAAACTATGCCTTGTCACAAGGGAAAGATGTTTTCAGTATCCCGGGCGGACTGCTGGACCCTTCTTTTGCAGGAAACAATGTTTTACTTCGTGACGGTGCTATTCCTGTTTTAGAAGTGATGGACATTGTGGACTATTATAAGCCAAAATACAAGGATAAACTTTTTGATATTGTAGTAGAGGATGAAAGTTTTGAAAAATATGTGCAATCCATCAGTCAGAGGGCTGAATTTAAAAATAAAGAACAGCAGGTAGTTTACAGCGTGATGACACACGAGGGAAACACTGTTGATGAGATTGTGATTAAAAGCAATCTTCCGACACAGGTTGTTCTTTCGGAAATTTCGATGATGGAAGTGTACGGCTGGATAGAAGCTATCCCCGGTGGAAAATATAAAATCATTACTTGAGAGGTTTGAGATAATATGGCAAATTTAGTAATTGTTGAGTCTCCTGCTAAGGCAAAAACAATCGAAAAATATTTGGGAAAGAAATATAAGGTAGTGGCATCAGTGGGTCATGTCAGAGATTTGCCGAAAAGCGATTTTGGTATTGATGTGGAAAATGGATATGTTCCTAAATATATTTCTATTCGTGGTAAGAGTCAAGTAATTAACGGACTGAAAAAAGATGTCAAAAATGCCGATAAAGTTTTTCTTGCAACCGACCCGGACCGCGAAGGAGAGGCTATTTCTTGGCATCTTTGCACACTGCTTGGGCTGAATCCTAATGAGAAAAACAGAATCACATTTAATGAGATTACAAAAAATGCTGTTAATACAGCAATTCAAAACCCTACGGTAATCAATCAGAACTTGGTTGATGCCCAGCAGGCGCGTCGTGTTTTGGACCGCATTGTAGGATATAAATTATCTCCGTTCTTGTGGAAAAAAGTCAAAAAGGGATTGTCAGCAGGTCGTGTGCAATCAGTAGCCACTGCTTTGATTGTAGAACGCGAACAGGAAATCCGAGATTTTGTCCCACAAGAATATTGGACACTTGATGGTATTTTTACCAAAACTGATTCTACTGCTAAAATGAAGGCAAAGTTCTACGGAACGCAACGCGGTAAATTGGATATTCATAATGCCGATGAGGCGGAACGTCTTTATGCGGAAATTGTAAACAATGATTTTTCCGTCAGCCAGTTAAAAATTGCGACGAAAAGCAAAAGTCCGGCACCACCATTTACAACATCAACATTACAGCAAGAAGCCTCTAAACGACTGAATTTTCAGGCAAGACGCACAATGAAAGCAGCCCAGGAACTCTATGAAGGTGTGGAAGTAGAGAGCGAAGGATTGGTTGGTCTTATCACATATATGAGAACTGACTCTATGCGTATTTCCGAAGATGCTGCCGCCTCTGCCAAAGATTTTATTATTGAAAATTACGGTGAGGAGTTTTATCCCTCCCGCCGTCGTGTTTATAAGAGCAAAAAGAACGCGCAAGATGCGCACGAAGCAATTCGTCCTACTACCATACAATTAACCCCTGAAAAAGTTCGTGGTTCTTTGAGTATGGACCAATATCGTATATACAAGTTGATTTATGAACGCTTTATGGCTTCGCAAATGAGTGATGCAACATACGATACGATGAACGCGGCATTTACTGACGGTAAATATGTCTTTAAGTTCAGCGCACAGAGCATGAAATTTGCAGGATACAGCAAAGTATATGTTGATACGGAAAAAGACGAAACTGCTAAAAAACTCCCCAAACTTTTCGAGGGCGACATTTTAAAACTGGTGCAACTCGATAAAGAACAAAACTTCACGCAACCACCGGCACATTATACTGAAGCTTCCTTGATTAAGGCTTTGGAGGAAGCGGAAGTGGGCAGACCTTCTACCTATGTTCCGATTATTACTACCATTCTTGCAAGAGAATATGTTGAGCGGGATGGTAAAAATCTGAAATCAACGGCACTCGGAGAAATCATCACTGATTTGATGAAAGAGAATTTTCCCGATATTGTTGATTGTGACTTTACTGCGAAAATTGAAAAAAGACTGGATACTATCGAAGACGGTAAAGCGCAGTGGCAAAAAGTTATCGATCCTTTCTATAAAGAGTTTTCCTCAAATTTGAAAAAAGCGGAGGAAAAATTGAAGGATACCAGAGTAAAAGTGCCGGATGAAGTGACAGAGGAGATTTGCCCGAATTGCGGCAAAAATCTTGTCATTAAGAATGGTAGATTTGGTAAGTTTCTGGCTTGTCCCGGCTATCCTGAATGTAAGTTTACCAAAGCCATTGTAATTGATACAGGTGTTGCCTGTCCCAAATGTGGCGGTAAGATTTTACAAAAGCGCTCAAAAGCGGGCAAAACATATTACGGCTGTGAACACAATCCCACCTGTGATTTTATGACCTGGGACATTCCGCAAAAAGAGGTATGCCCTCATTGTGGCAAGAATTTGTATCGACGCAATAACAGATATCGTCAACTATACTGCGCCAACAGCGCTTGTCCTGCGGCTAAAAAAGAAGAAAGCAAAGGTTAAGATATGAAAGCAACGGTAATTGGTGCAGGACTGGCAGGATGTGAGGCTGCATGGCAACTTGCAAACCGTGGGGTATCGGTCACTCTTTGTGAGATGAAACCGATAAAACGCACCCCTGCACATTCAAGTGACAACTTTGCAGAACTGTGTTGTTCTAATTCATTAAGGGCAGATGGGTTGGCAAATGCCGTTGGACTGCTGAAAACGGAGATGCGGAAGTTGGATTCGCTGATTATGTCCGCAGCAGATGCCACTGCAGTTCCCGCGGGCGGCGCTTTGGCGGTTGACCGTGATGCGTTTGCCTCTTTGGTTACTCAAAAAATCAACTCACATCCTAATGTTACTGTAAAACAGTGTGAGGTAACAGAAATTTCCGAAACGCCTGCTGTTATAGCCAGCGGTCCATTGACATCTGATGCACTTAGTGCGGCAATCGGAGAAAAACTGGGTAAAAAGTTTTTGCATTTTTTTGATGCTGCGGCACCGATTGTAACGAAAGACAGTATCAATATGGATGTGGCGTTTTTTGCTTCTCGTTATGATAAGGGCACGCCGGACTATATTAATTGCCCAATGGATAAGGAGCAGTATACAGCCTTTTACAATGAACTGGTTAATGCCAAACAAGCGCCTTTACACGAATTTGATAAAGAACAAAAGGTTTTTGAAGGGTGTATGCCGGTTGAAGTAATGGCTAAAAGAGGAGAGCAGACTTTGCTGTTTGGTCCCTTAAAACCTGTTGGTTTGATCGATGCGCGGACAGGAAAACGAAGTTATGCGGTAGTACAACTGCGTAAAGATAATGCAAGCGGAACATTGTATAACTTGGTTGGGTTTCAAACACATTTGACTTTTGGTGAACAAAAGCGGGTCTTTTCAATGATTCCGGGTCTTGAGAATGCGGAATTTGTGCGTTACGGCGTAATGCACCGAAATACATATATTGAATCTCCCGGATTGTTGACACCTTATTATTCATTAAAAGAACAACGCGACTTGTTCTTTGCGGGTCAGATGACAGGGGTAGAGGGATATGTTGAAAGTGCCGCCAGTGGATTGGTGGCAGGACTGAATCTTGCTCGCAGACTGTTGGG